>NZ_VDDC01000009.1:0-177686 GCF_006239215.1 Paracoccus haeundaensis | reverse complement strand
TGGTCGGGGCGGCAGCGGTCGCGGGGGAAGCGGGCGGGGCAATGGCGGCCGCGGTCGCGCCAGCCGGGCCAGCCGCGCGTCGCGTCCCGACAACCGTGGCATTCGCGGCCAACGCGGCAGCCGTCCCTCGCGGCCGGGCACGCGCCGCGACTGGTCCAAGCCGTCGCGCTGATCCACGATGGCGCCCCCGTCCCGAACCCGCCCCGTCCGCGCCGCGCGCCAGTCGCCCGGTGCGGACAGCCATCTGCACTTTCCCAACACCGGCCTGTCACTGCGATTGCAGGGTGCGGGGCCGGTCCGCAGGGCGCTGATGGGCGCGATCCGCGGATGGCAGCCGCAAACCCTATCCGCGCCACGACCGGGCCACCGCCAGACGCTGGTGACGCAAGGGCCGGGCGGGTTCGTGGCGCGTTCCCCGTTCTTTCAGGGCGATCTTGGGGGGCTGGATGCGGCCAGCGCCGCCTGCGCCCTGATCGCCGATCTGTCCGAGGGGTTTCTGGCAAACCGTCCGGGCTGCGTGGCGCTGCATTGCGGGGCGTTCCGTTTCGCGGGCGACCTGATCCTGCTGACGGGTCCGATGCGGGCCGGAAAAAGTACGCTGATCGGGCGCCTGACGGCGGAACCGGACGTCACCGTGTTCTGCGACGACGTGCTGCCGCTGACCGCCGATTTGAAGGCCGTGGCCCTGGGCATCGCGCCTCGCCTGCGGCTGCCCCTGCCGAAGGGGACGACCGCCGCCTTCCGCCGGCATGTCGCCATGACGCCGGGGCCGCGCGACAGGCGCTATGCCTATCTGGCGGCGCCCAACGTCGCCCCACACGGCACCCAGGCCCGGCCTGGCACGCTGATCGTGCTGGACCGGCGCCAGATCGGCCCTGCCACGCTGCACCGCATGGATCGCGATCAGGCGATGCACCACCTGCTGGCGCAGAACATGGGCGATCTGGGCAGCGCCGACCAGGCCTTTGCCAAAACCCGCGACATGGCCGCCGCGATGACCTGCCTGAGGCTGGTCTATGCCGATCTGGAGGACGCGGTCGCCCTGCTGCGCCGGGCCTTCGCCCCCGACGCGCCACCCCAGACCAACGTGCCGCTGGCCGGTCCGCTGCCCGATCCGCTGCATGTGCCGGACAGGCGGTCCGTTCCTGTGCATCCCGACCGGGTACTGCGGCAGGCGCCGGGGATCGTGCTGCGGCGCATGGGGTCGGGGGCATTCCTGTGGACGCCCGCCGACCCGGTCGTCTGGCACCTGAACCCGGTCGGCCACGCGGTCTGGGCGCTGCTTGAGATCCCCGGAAGCGCCGCCGATCTGGCCGACACCCTGGCCGAGGTCTTTGCCGACGTCCCCCGCGACCGCCTGACCCGCGACATCGCCGCCCTGATGGGCGACCTGCTGGAGGAGGGGTTCGTCACCGGATGAACCCCGCACCCCGCACCGGCGTTGCCCCTGCTGCATGTCCGCCCTGGGAGGCCTTGATGACCGACACCGCCCTTGCCACGCTGGAAGCCCGTCTTGTCGCGCAACGCCGCCTGTTGGCGCGGCTGGTCGCGGCGCTGCAGCCGCAGTCCCGACAGCCCGTCCTGGACTGGCTGGACCAGCGCGAAACGCTGCGCGACGGGCAGGAGGATCCCGGTGCCGTCCCGGCCGAGGGCGTGGGCCAGGCCCTGACCGTCACGGACGAATTCCGCATGATCCTGCGCCTTGCCCAGGATCGCCTGCACGAGATGGACCAGCCCTAGCCCCGCGCCTGCAGCATCTGCGCCAGATCGTCGGGCCGGATCAGCGCATCCAGGTCGACCCGCGCGCGCAGCCGCGACAGCAGCAGGTACAACCCGCCGATCTTGCGGTGCAGGAACAGGATCTCGGGCGGGGGCATCTCGGCCCGGGTGCGGGTGCGGGCGACCTGCATCGCCAGATCGGCGACCTGGCGGGGAATGTCGCTCTGCGTCAGGTCCATGATGCCGCCCGCGCGCAGCGGATCGAACGCCAGGTCCATGATCTGCAGCAGCACGTCCTGATGCGCGGCATCGGTCTGGTCGCGGAAATAGCCGATGTCGATGGCGGCGCGGCGCACCCCCTCGCGGTCATCGGCCAGCGCGGCACGCAGCAGCGCCAGATAGCGCGGGGCCACCAGCGCCGAAAAGCCGCGCGTCGCCCCGAAATCCAGCAGCACGATGCGCCCGCCATCCGGATGCATCTCGTCCGGCTGCCAGCGATAGTTGGCAAAGTTCGGGTCGGTCTGCATCAGGTCGAACCGGAACAGCTCCTCGATGACCAGGCGGGCCAGATGATGGGCGGCACGGTCGCGGGTGGCCTGGGGGGCGTCGGACAGCGCCTCGATCGGGCGGCTGTCGATGAAATCCATCGCCAGAACGTCAGCCGTGCTGAACTGATCGTCGGGCACCGGCAGGCGGAATTCGTCGCGCCCCGCCAGATTGGCGGCATAAAGGCGCATCTGTGCGGCCTCGCGCAGATAATCGGCCTCGGCATGCAGCTGGCTGCGCGCCTCGTCCATCAGGGCAGGCAGGTCGACCCCCTGCGGCATCAGGCCGGGGATGCGCAGCAAAAGGCCCATATTGTCGATGTCGCTGTCGATGCTGTCGCGCACGCCGGGATACTGGACCTTGATCGCCAGGTCGCGCCCGTCGCGGGTCTGCGCGCGGTGCACCTGCCCGATCGATGCCGCCGCGATCGGCCTGACCTGAAAGCGGGCGAAATGACGCAACCAGCCCGGCCCCCAGGCCCGGTCCAGCACCGCCTGCAGCTGCTTGGGCGGCATCGGATCGGCATCGGCGCGCAGCCGCGCCATGATTTGCGTCAGTTCGGGGGGCAGAAAGTCACCGGCCTCCATCGACACCAACTGGCCCATCTTCATCGCGGCGCCGCGCATCTGGGCCAGCTGCCCGGCCAAGCGGGCAGCATTCGCGGGGGTCAGGAATAGGTCCTGGGCCGAAGGCCGCTGCCCCGTCGCCAGCTGCCGCGCGCCCTGCGCCAGGGCGCGGCCGCCCATTCCGCCCGCCAGCCCCCCAAGGCGCAGCATCCGCGTCAGGCGGCCCTGCGGCACGGGACGGGGGATGCGGTCTTCCGTCATGATCGCGCCAGCAGATGCGCGGCCATCGCCCGGCCGCTGGACCAGCCATGTTCCGCATGGGGTCCCAACGTCCAATCCCCGCCGACGATCAGCCCCGCCGCGTCATCCGCCAGAAACGGTCGGCCAAGCGCCGCATCGGTCTGCGCGTACAGCCAGCGATGCGCGACGGCGTGGCGCAGGTGATCCGGCTTGGCCCCCAACAGATCCAGCAGCTGCGGTGCGATCAGATCCGCCAGTTCGGCAAACGGCAGGTCGATATGGGCCATGCTGAAATCCGGGTCGGCCTGAACGACCCAGGTGGTCAGCGGCTGTCCCTGCCGGCCCGGCTTTGCGCCGTCCTGCGCGACCCAAGCCAACGGTCCGGTGCCGCGATGCGTGGCGAAGGGGCGTGGGGCGGCGTGGTCCAGCCCCGCCATGACCGTGACGCTGGCCTGATAGCGGACCTGCGCCAGCGGCGCGGCAAAGGCGTGGGCCACGCCCAGCAGATCACGCGCCTGCGGGGCGGGAATGGCCAGAACGACGATGTCGGCGCGGTGGTCGATCCCCTCTCCGCGCAGGTGCCAGCCGTCGGGGTCCCGGTCCAGCGCGGTGACCATCACGCCCGACCGGACGTCCAGTCCCTGCGCCAGCGCGCGGGGGATCTGGGCCATGCCGGGCGTGCCGATGATGCCGCCGTCCCACGGCGCGGCGTGGCCGTCGCGGACCATCGCCTGCAACAGTGCGGCGAAATCGGGATCGGTGGCTGGCAGCACCTGCGCACCGTGGTCGAACCGCAACCCGTCGTCGGTGCGGCGCGTGGCCAGCCTGCCGCCGATCCCGCGACCCTTGTCGAACACCGTAACGGCATGCCCCGCATCCGCCAGCGCCCGCGCGCAGGTCAACCCGGTGATGCCCCCGCCGATGACCGCCACCCTGCCCTGTCCGCCCATGCCGCCCGCCTTTCCTGTCGCGCTCAGCAGGACAGAGTGCGACGACAGGCGCAAGGCGGCATTCTGTCCGCCCGCAGGATCAGGCCAGATCCAGCCGCCCGACAAAGTCCAGGAATGCCGCAAGGGCCGCCGTCACCAGCTTGCGGCTGGAATAGACAACATGGATCGGCACCCCCGGCAACGCATGATCGGCCAGGACCGGCACCAGCAGGCCGCGCGCCAGATCGTCGGCCACCTGGAATTCGGGTGCCAGCGCGATGCCCTTGCCGCCCACCGCCAGCGCACGCAGCAATTCGCCGTTGTTGCTGGAGAAGGCGGGTGTGATCTTCTGATAGACGACCTCGGTACCGCTGCGCAGCGGCCAGGTGCCCGGCCCCTTGAGGTTGGTGTAATGCAGGCACTGGTGGTCGCGCAGGTCGGCGGGGCGCTGCGGGCTGCCGTGACGGGCGACGTAATCGGGCGATGCGACCAGCATGATGTTGGCGTCGTGCAGGCGGCGGGCGTGCAGGCTGCTGTCCTCCAGCGTGCCGATGCGGATGACGGCGTCGAAACCGTCGCGGGTCATGTCCGACCGGCTGTCGTCCAGCACCACGTCCAGCTGGATGTCGGGATGTTCGTCCATGAAGCGCATCAGATGCGGCTGAAAGACCTTCAGCGTGTATTGCACCGGCACGCCCAGTTTCAGCGGGCCCGAGGGGCGGCTGGAGGCGGCGCGGACGTCCTCGAACGCGGCGTCCAGGCGGGACAGGATGTCGGCCACCTGCGCGTGAAAGCCCAGGCCCGCCGCCGTGGGCGTGACCGCGCGCGTCGTGCGGGTCAGCAGGCGCGTGCCCAGATCGGCCTCCAGGTCGGCGATCATCTTGCTGCACATGCTTTTGGAGATGCCCATCCGCCGTGCGGCGGCGGCAAAGCTGCCCTCGTCGATGATGGCCACGAAACTGCGCAATGCCTTGAGGTCCGTCATATGTCCCGATCCGCCCGATGGTCCCGCATCAGGATGGGCATACGGCACAAATGACAAGACCGCCACGCATCTGCGTGACGGCCCGTCATCAGTCGTCATCGTCCGAGGACGATGCGGCTCAGCGATCGCTGTTCATCTCGGCGATCTGGCTGTCGCCCGAGATCTTGGTCACGGTCAGCATCTCGTCGCCCGACAGGTTGGCGCGCGCCAGCTCGGTCGAGGTCATCACGGTGCGGGCCGGAACCTGAACGGTCTCGGCGACCTTTTCGACCGACGAGCTGGAATAGGGACGCTCGTTGGTGCCGTTGACGGCGGCCATCGCGCCACCAGCGGTCAGGGACAGGGCGGCCAGGGCGTACACAAAGTTTTTCATGATCGTTTTCCTTGTTCTTGCAACATCTTGGAAGCGGTGGCGCGCCGGATGCGCGTCTGGTCCGTTCCGATGACTGTCAGATAAGGGGGGCACAAACGAAAGATTAGGCGCGAAATCGCGCGCTCTGTGTTCGATGGGACGGGACAATCGCGCGGGATCGTCCCGTCCGGTCGGTCAGGCGGTGCAGACCTGCGCGATCCGGGCCAGGATCGCATCGGGCTGTCCGTCCAGCGTGGCCGACTGCCGCGGGCGGCCCTCCCATGCGCCCAGGGGGCCCTGGCGGTCGGCGGGGTTCATCAGCGTCAGGCCCAGGGCGATGCCCTCGGACAGGACGCGGACCTCGCCCTGGGTCAGGGTGAACAGGTCCGGGTCGGTCAGATAGACGGCGGCGGTGCAGTCATGAACCAGCATCCCGTCATAGCCCGCCGCTTGGTAGAAGCCGACATAGCCCTGCGACAGATCGGCCACCAGCTGCATCCCCGCGCCGCCGCGCGCCCCTAGATCGGCCAGCGTGGCGCTGTCCATGAAGGTGCGCGTGGTCAGGTCCAGCGGCACCGCGATGACCGGCCAGTCGGCGCCGAAGACGACGTCGGCTGCCAGCGGGTCGCCCCAGATGTTCGCCTCGGCCGCGGGGGTGATGTTGCCGGGCACGCGGAAGGCGCCGCCCATGATCACCACGTCGCGCACCAGCCCGGCGATGTCGGGCGCCATCTGCACCGCCCGCGCCAGGTTCGTCATGCGCCCCACGGCCAGCACGCGCACCTCGCCCGGATGGGCGCGGATCGTGTCGATCAGGAACTGCGCGGCTGTCTCGGGGCCCTCCACCGGCGCCTCGGGGGTGGGGTGGTTGCCCAGGCCGTTGTCGCCGTGAATGTGGGTCGGCCAGAATTCGGGCGGCATGTCGGGGGTCATCGGCCCCGCGGCCCCGCAATGGACGGGGGCGTCGTGTCCCCAGGCCTGCAGCAGAAAGCGCGCATTGCGGGTGGTCATCGCCACCGGCGCGTTGCCGAAGACGGTGGTCACGCCCAGCAGGTCGACCTGCGGATGGCGCACCAGATAATAGAGGGCCAGCGCGTCGTCCACGCCGGGGTCGGTGTCAAAGATCACCTTGTGCTGGGTCATCGTCCTGTCCTGTCTCTGATCGGCCCGATGTAACGTCCCACCCCGCCGCGTCAACAGCCGGTCACAGCGACATGGTGGCCTTGACCGCACGTCGCCACGCGTCATAGCGCGCGGCGCGGTCGTCCTCCGCCATCGCGGGGGCAAAGCTGCGGTCCAGCGCCCAGTCCTTGGCGAAACCGGCCATGTCGGGATAGATCCCCGGCCCCTGCCCCGCCAGCCAGGCGGCACCCAGGGCCGTCGTCTCCAGCACCTTGGGCCGGTCGACGGGGGCGCCCAGGATGTCGGACAGGAACTGCATCGCGTAATCGGATGCGCTCATGCCGCCATCGACGCGCAGCGCGGTCTCTCCCTTCGGCTCCCAATCGGCCTTCATCGCCTCCAAGAGGTCGCGGGTCTGGAAGCCCACCGATTCCAGCGCAGCGCGGGCCAGTTCGGCGGGACCGGAGTTGCGCGTCAGACCATAGATCGCGCCGCGGCTGTCGGGCGACCAATAGGGCGCGCCCAAGCCGGTGAAGGCCGGAACCAGGATCACCTGCTGGCCGGGATCGGCGCGTTCGGCCAGGGGCTGGGTCTCCTTCGCGTCGCGGATGATCTTCAGCCCGTCGCGCAGCCACTGCACCACCGCGCCCGCGATGAAGATCGAGCCTTCCAGCGCATAGGTCGGCTTGCCGTCCAGCTGATAGGCGATGGTGGTCAGCAGGCGCTGCGTGGACGCCACCGGCTTGTCCCCGGTGTTCAACAGCGCGAAGCAGCCGGTGCCATAGGTCGATTTCATCATGCCGGGCTCGAAGCAGGCCTGGCCCACCGTGGCGGCCTGCTGATCGCCCGCGACACCCGTGATGGGGATGGGGCGCCCGAACAGGTCGGGGCGCGTGGTGCCGAAATCGGCGGCGCAGTCCTTGACCTCGGGCAGCATCGCCATGGGGATGTCGAACAGGCCGCAGATGGTCTGCGACCAGCGGCCCTTGTGGATGTCATAGAGCATCGTGCGCGCGGCATTGGTCGCGTCGGTCGCGTGGACCGCGCCGCCGGTCAGGTTCCAGATCAGCCAGCTGTCCACCGTGCCAAACGCCAGATCGCCCGCCTGCGCGCGGTCGCGGGCACCGTCCACGTGGTCCAGGATCCATTTCAGCTTGGTGGCCGAGAAATAGGGATCGACCAGCAGCCCGGTGCGGGCGGTGATCATGTCGGCATGGCCCGCGGCCTCCAGCTCGCGGCAGAAATCGGCGGTGCGGCGGTCCTGCCAGACGATGGCGTTGTGGACGGGCTTGCCCGACTTGCGGTCCCAGACCACGACGGTCTCGCGCTGGTTGGTGATGCCGATGGCCTCGATGCGCGGGTTGCCGCATTTCTCGATCGCGGCGCGGCAGGTGGCCGCCGTGCTGGCCCAGAGGTCCGCGGGATCATGCTCGACCCAGCCCGATTGCGGGAAATGCTGGGGGAACTCCTCCTGCGCGCTGCCGCAGGGAACCATCTTGGCGTCAAAGACGATGGCGCGGGACGAGGTCGTGCCCTGGTCGATGGCAAGGATATGGGTCATGGGCGGTCCTTTCGTCACGAACGGGGGCGCGGATCGACCGCGCCCCCTTCAGGCTAATGGGCAGGGATCATTCCTGCCAGCGCTTGATCAGCTCTTCATAGGCGATGGTGACCGGCGCGGGCTTCTCGTTCTCCAGCTTGGCGACGGGGGCGCCGGGCTGGTCGATCCAGTACTGGGGATCCTGCTCCTCGTTCAGGACCGGCCCCAGATCACCCTGCACGCCGGACCGCTCCAGGCGCGACAGCACGTCCTCCTGCTGTTCGCACAGCGCGTCCAGCGCCTCCTGCGCGGTCTTGGCACCCGAGGAAGCATCGCCGATGTTCTGCCACCACAGCTGCGCCAGGCGCGGATAGTCGGGGATGTTCGCCCCGGTATCCGACCAGCGGACCCGGTCGGGCGAGCGATAGAACTCGACCAGACCGCCAAGCTGCGGCGCGCGTTCGGTGAAGCTTTCGTGGCGCACGGTGCTGTCACGCACGAAGGTCAGGCCGACATGGCTCTTCTTCGTGTCGACGGTCTTCGACACGATGAACTGCGCATAGAGCCAGGCGGCCTGCGCGCGGTCCACGGGGGTCGACTGCATCAGCGTCGCGGCACCCACGTCCTGATAGCCGACCTTCATGCCCTCTTCCCAGTAGGCGCCATAGGGCGACGGGGCCATGCGCCATTTGGGCGTGCCGTCCTCGTTCATGACCGGCAGGCCTTCCTTGACCATGTCCGCGGTGAAGGCGGTGTACCAGAACATCTGCTGGGCGATGTTGCCCTGCGCGGGGACGGGTCCGGCCTCGCTGAAGGTCATGCCCGCGGCGGCCGGGGGCGTGTAGTTCTGCAGCCAGTCGATGTATTTCTCGATCGCATAGACGGCGGCCGGGCTGTTCGTCGCCCCGCCCCGCGCCATGCACGACCCCACCGGCTGGAACTTGTCGTTCACGCGGATGCCCCATTCGTCGACCGGGAAGCCGTTGGGCTCGCCCTTGTCGCTGGCCCCAGCCATCGACAGCCACGCATCGGTGAAGCGCCAGCCGAGCGACGGGTCCTTCTTGCCATAGTCCATGTTGCCATAGACCTGCTGGCCGTCGATCTCGCGCCCGGTGAAGAACTTGGCGATGTCCTCGTAGGCGGACCAGTTCACCGGCACGCCCAGGTCGTATCCGTATTCGGCGCGGAACTCGGCCATGATCTCGGGGTCGGTGAACCAGTCGTGGCGGAACCAGTAGAGGTTCGCGAACTGCTGGACGGGCAGCTGGTAGAGCTTGTCGTCGGGCGCGGTCGCCTGCGCCAGGCCGATGAAGTCGTCCAGGTCCAAGCCGGGGTTCGTGAACGCGGCCCCCTCTCCGGCCATCCAGTCGGTAATGTTGCGGACCTGCTGATAGCGCCAGTGGGTGCCGTCCAGGTCGGCATCGTTGATGTAGAGATCGTAGACGTTCTCGCCGGTCTGCATCTGGGTCTGCAGCTTCTCGACGACGTCGCCCTCGCCGATCAGGTCATGGGTGACCTGGATGCCGGTGATGGCGGTGAAGGCCGGCGCCAGGACACGGCTTTCGTATTCGTGGGTGGTGATCGTCTCGGACACCACGTTGATCGACATGCCGGACAGGGGCTGGGCGGCGTCGATGAACCACTGCATCTCGGCCTCCTGCTCCTCGCGGGTCAGGACGGACTGGTCGCCGATCTCGGCATCGAGGAACGCGCGCGCGGCCTCGATGTCGGCGAAGGCGGGGCCGGACAATGCCAGCATCACCGCGGTTGTGGACAGCAATCTCAGGCTCATTGGTCTTTCCCTCCCTGGGATTTTCGAGGTTGGCAGACGGCCGGCGGGACCCTCATCCCCCGCAGGCCAATGCGCTGTGTCAGACCCACCGAAAGACGGCGGCGGCCCAGACCAGGCAAACCAGCATCGCCCAGGGCAGTGCCGCCGTCGTCAGACCCAGCCAAGCCAGGGTGATGAAGGCAGAGCCCAGAAGCGTGATGAACAGGCGGTCGCCCCGCGTCGTCTCGATCCCCAGGACGCCGCGACGCGGCGTTTCGGGAAACCGGACCGCCAGCACCGTGAAGGTGACCAGCAGCAACGCGATGGTGACGAAGAAGATCGCGGTCGGCAGCGTCCAGGCCATCCATGACATGGCGTATCCCCCTTACACGCGGCCCAGGGCAAAGCCCTTGGCGATATAGTTGCGGACGAACCAGATGACCAAGGCACCCGGCACGATGGTCAGCACCCCGGCCGCGGCCAGCACGCCCCAATCGACGCCCGATGCCCCTTGCGTCCGGGTCATGGTCGCGGCGATCGGCTTGGCCGCGACCGAGGTCAGCGTCCGCGACAGCAGCAGTTCGACCCAAGAGAACATGAAGCAGAAGAAGGCCGCGACCCCGATCCCCGACGAGATCAGCGGCATGAAGATCCGGGTGAAGAACCGCCCGAAGCTGTAGCCGTCGATATAGGCGGTCTCGTCGATCTCCTTCGGCACGCCGCGCATGAAGCCCTCCAGGATCCACACGGCCAGCGGCACGTTGAACAGGCAATGCGCCAGCGCCACCGCGATATGCGTGTCGAACAGGCCCACCGACGAGTACAGCTGGAAGAACGGCAGCGCGAAGACGGCGGGCGGCGCCATGCGGTTGGTCAGCAGCCAGAAGAACAGGTGCTTGTCGCCCATGAAGTGATAGCGGCTGAAGGCATAGGCCGCCGGCAGCGCCACGGCCACGGAGATCACCGTGTTCATCACCACATAGATCAGGCTGTTCACATAGCCCATGTACCAGGCCGGATCGGTCAGGATGGTCGCGTAATTGGCAAAGGTCAGGTTCCGGGGCCACAGGCCGAAGGTGCCGGTGATCTCGGCATTGGTCTTCAGGCTCATGTTGATCAGCCAGTAGATCGGCAGCATCAGGAACAGAAGATACAGGATCATGACGACGGCGCTGCCGTTGATGCGCTTGCCCATGCTCTCAGCCCCTTTTGTCCAGATTGGTCATGACCGTGTAGAAGACCCAGGAGATCAGCAGGATCACCAGGAAGTACATCAGCGAGAAGGCCGCCGCCGGACCCAGGTCGAACTGCCCCAGGGCCATCTTGACCAGGTCGATCGACAGGAAGGTCGTCGCGTTGCCCGGCCCGCCCCCGGTGACCACGAAGGGTTCGGTATAGATCATGAAGCTGTCCATGAAGCGCAGCAGGATGGCGATCATCAGGACGCCCGCCATTTTGGGCAGCTCGATATAGCGGAAGACCTTCCAGCGGCTGGCCTGGTCGATCCGCGCCGCCTGGTAATAGGCATCGGGGATCGACTGCAGCCCGGCATAGGCCAGAAGCGCGACCAGCGAGGTCCAGTGCCAGACATCCATCACGATGACCGTGGCCCAAGCATGGATCGGGTTCTGGGTATAGTTGTAGTTGATCCCCAGGGCGTCCAGCGTATAGCCCAGCAGGCCGATGTCGACGCGCCCGAAGATCTGCCAGATGGTGCCGACGACGTTCCACGGGATCAGCAGCGGCAGCGACATCAGCACCAGAACGACGCTGGCCCAGACCCCTCGTTTCGGCATGTTCAGCGCGACGAAGATGCCAAGCGGGATCTCGATCGCGATGATGATGGCCGAAAAGATCAGCTGGCGGCCAAGCGCGTTCCACATGCGTTCGGACGACAGCAGGTCCTGGAACCAGCCGGTGCCGTTCCAGAAAAAGACGTTGTTCCCGAACGTGTCCTGGAACGCATAGTTGACCACGGTCATCAGCGGGATCACCGCCGAGAACGCGACCAGCACCAGCACCGGCAGAACCAGGAACCAGGCCTTGTGATTGACGGTCTTTTCCATGGTCCCCCCTTACGCCGCAGCCACGCGCCAGTCGTCGGCATAGATGTTCACGCGGCCCGGATCGAAGACCGCGCGGGTCATGTCCGCGGTGATGGCCTGATCCTCTGGCGCGATGATGTTCAGGTCGTGCCCCATCAGGTCGGCGCGGATGATGCGGTGGCGGCCCACATCCTCGATCCGGCGGATGGTCACGGGCAGGCCCTGATCGGCGGACAGGCGCACATGTTCCGGGCGGATGCCCAGCTGGACCTTGCCCAACAGCGCGCCATAGGACCCGGCCAGCGCGGTCGTGCCGCCCGGCACCTGCGCCTGCGATCCCGCCACGGTGGCGGGCAGCAGGTTCATGCCCGGCGATCCGATGAAATAGCCCACGAAGGTATGTTCCGGCCGGTCGAACAGCTCCTCCGGCGTGCCGATCTGGACCACGCGGCCGTCATACATCACGACAACCTTGTCGGCGAAGGTCAGCGCCTCGGTCTGGTCATGGGTCACATAGATCATCGTGTGGCCGAAATCGTGGTGCAGTTTCTTCAGCTGGGTGCGCAGCTCCCATTTCATGTGAGGGTCGATCACGGTCAGCGGCTCGTCGAACAACAGGGCGTTCACGTCCTTCCGGACCATGCCGCGGCCCAGGCTGATCTTCTGTTTCGCATCCGCCGTCAGGCCGCGGGCCTTGCGGTCCAGCATGTGCTCCATCCCGATCATCGCGGCGATCTGGGCCACGCGCTCGGCCACATAGGCCTCGGGGCGGCCGCGGTTCCTCAGGGGAAAGGCCAGGTTGTCGCGCACGGTCATGGTGTCGTAGACGACCGGGAACTGGAACACCTGTGCGATGTTCCTTTCCGCCGTGGGCGCGCGGGTCACGTCCACCCCGTCGAACAGGATGCGCCCCTGCGACGGGATCAAGAGCCCCGAGATGATGTTCAGCAGCGTCGATTTCCCGCAGCCCGACGACCCCAGCAGCGCATAGGCCGCCCCGTCCTGCCAGTCGTGGTTCAGCTCCTTGAGCGCGTAATCCTCCGGGCCCTTGGGATGGGCCGAATAGGAATGGGCGAGGTTCTCCAGCGTGATCTTGGCCATAACCCCTCCTCAGGCGGCGCTTGCATAGGCGGCGGGGGTGACCATGCGGCCATCCTCGGCAAAGACATAGACGTGGCGCGGGTCCAGCCAGACTGGCAGCACCTGCCCCAGGGGCAATTCGTGGACGCCGTGGATCAGCCCGACCCACCGTTGCCCGTGATGGTCCAGATGGACGAAGGTCTCGGACCCGGTCAGTTCGGTCACGACCAGCTGCGCGTCGAACTGCACGGCGTCGGGGGCATGCCGCGATAGGTGCAGGTGGTTGGGCCGGAAGCCGGCCAGATAGCGCCCGTCGGGTAGCGCGGGCATGCCCGCGACCGACGCCCGCCCGCCCGCCACCTGGAAGGGCAGGAAATTCATCGGCGGATCGCTGAAGACCCGCGCGGTGGTCGCATCGACCGGCTGGCGATAGACCTGCGGCGTGGGCCCGAACTGCGTCACGCGGCCCTCCCACAGGGTCGCGGTGTTGCCACCCAGCAGCAGCGCCTCCTCGGGTTCGGTGGTGGCATAGACGAAGATCGCGCCCGATTCCGCGAAGATGCGCGGGATTTCCACGCGCAGCTCCTCGCGCAGCTTGTAGTCCAGGTTCGCCAGCGGCTCGTCCAACAGCACCAGACCGGCGTTCTTGACCAGCGCGCGCGCCAGCGCGCAGCGCTGTTGCTGGCCGCCCGACAGGTCAAGCGGCTTGCGGTCCAGCATGGGGGTCAGGCGCATCATCGCGGCGGTCTCGCGCACGCGGCGGTCGATCTCGGCGCGGTCGACGCCCATCAGTCGCAGGGGGGATGCGATGTTCTCAAAGACGGTCATCGCCGGATAGTTGACGAACTGCTGATAGACCATCGCGACCTTGCGGTCCTGCACCCGCATGCCGGTGACGTCGCGGCCCTCCCACAGGATGCGCCCCCTGGTCGGACGGTCCAGCCCCGCCATCAGCCGCATCAGCGATGTCTTGCCCGACAGCGTCGGCCCCAACAGCACGTTCATCGTGCCGCGTTCCAGCACCAGATCGGTGGGATGGACATGCACCTGCCCCTCGACCACCTTCGTTACGCCCTGCAATTCTAACGTCATGTCCCCTCCCAAGGCCCTCCTGACGGCGCGTCTATTCCGCGGCCGCCCCCTGCGCCCATCGGGCCTGTATCCATTGGTCCAGCACCTGCACCTGATCGGCGTCCAGGCGCAGCCCCAGCTTGGTCCGCCGCCAGACCACGTCGGTCGCGCGGCGGGCATATTCGTGATCCATCAGCCACACGACCTCCGCCTCGGTCAGGGTGGCGCCGAAGTCGACGCCCAGGTCGGCGGCCTGCTGCGCCCCCGCAAGGATCGTCGCGGCCTCGGTCCCGTAGGCGCGCACAAGGCGGCGGGCCCAACCTTCGGTCAGGAACGGATGATCCGTGCGCAGCCGTGCGACCAGCGCCGGCACGCCGTCGACAGGGAAATCCCCGCCGGGCAGCGCCACGCCCCGCGTCCAGTCGCCGGGCAGGTTCGGAAAGAACGGCGCGATCTTGGCCAGCGCCGATTCCGCCAGCCGACGATAGGTGGTGATCTTGCCGCCGAAGACGTTCAGCACCGGCGCGCCGCCGGTCTGATCGACCTTCAGCGTATAGTCGCGTGTCGCCGCCGTGGCGCTTTGCGCGCCGTCGTCATACAGCGGCCGCACCCCGGAATAGGACCAGACCACGTCATCCGCGGTCAGCTGGCGGCGGAAATACTGGTTCGCAAAGCCCAGCAGGTAATCGCGTTCCTGCGGCGTGCATTCCGGCTTGACCGACGGGTCCTGGTGGTCGGCATCGGTCGTGCCGATCAGGGTGAAGTCGGTCTCGTAGGGGATCGCAAAGATGATCCGCCCGTCGGTGCCCTGGAAGAAATAGCATTTGTCGTGATCATAAAGGCGCCGCGTCACGATATGGCTGCCCCGCACCAGGCGCACGCCCTCGGTCGAATTCAGGCGGATCGTGCCCTGGATCAGGTCGCCCACCCAGGGGCCGCCGGCATTGACCAGCATCCGTGCGCGGTGCTTGGTCGTCCGGCCCGTCGCCACGTCCTGGGTGGTCACGATCCAGTGGTCGGGATGGCGATCTGCGGACAGCACCTTTGTGCCGGTCATCACCGTGGCGCCGCGCGCCTCGGCGTCGCGGGCGTTCAGGACCACCAGGCGCGAATCCTCGACCCAGCAGTCGGAATATTCATAGGCGTGGTGAAAGCGTTCCTGCAGCGGCGCGCCTTCGGGCGTGCCGTCCAGCGACAGCGTGCGCGTGCCGGGCAGGATCTTGCGGCCGCCAAGCGTGTCGTACATGAACAGCCCCAAGCGGATCAGCCAGGCGGGCCGACGGCCCTTCATCCAGGGCATGACCATGCCCAGCAGCTTGGAGGTCGGCGTGTCCGACTCGAACCGCATGTCCGGGTGATAGGGCAGCACGAACCGCATCGGCCAGCTGATATGCGGCATCGCGCGCAGCAGCACCTCGCGTTCGATCAGCGCCTCGCGGACCAGCCGGAACTCGAAATACTCCAGATAGCGCAGGCCACCGTGAAACAGCTTGGTCGAGGCGCTGGACGTCGCTTGCGCCAGGTCGCCCATCTCGGCCAGGGTGACGGACAGGCCGCGCCCGGCCGCATCGCGGGCGATCCCGCAACCGTTGATGCCGCCCCCGATCACGAACAGATCGACCGTCTTGCCTGTACCCGTCACGCGCCGCCATCCTTTCATGGACCCTGCCTATGTGTGCCGTCGTTCGCACCAAAAAGAAAGGATTTTATTTTCGTTTCCGTTCATTTGCCTTATTCACATATTTATCAATATTTTACAGAGAACACGTCACGGATTATGCCCTGAATCGGCATAGAAACGGCGTGTCCGACGTCGATACATCGCGCCATTCCTTGCACGATCTGCACAAACCGCAACAAAGCGAACATCTTGCCTGTTCGGCCGGGTCGTGCAAGATCGACGAAACCGCAAGGGGTGTCCCATGTCGCAAAGCTTCCGCCAGCCCGAGATCCTGGAGATCGCCCGCCGCGACGGCAAGGTCACGGTCGAGGGGTTGGCCGGGCATTTCGGCGTCACGCTGCAAACGATCCGACGCGACCTGACCGACCTCGCCGAGGCCGGCCGACTGGAGCGTGTTCACGGCGGCGCGATCCTGCCCTCGGGCGTGGCCAATATCGGCTATGAGGAACGTCGCGCCCTGCACCACGACGCCAAGACCGCCATCGCCCGCGCCTGCGCCGCCGAGGTGCCCGAAAAGATCAGCCTGTTCCTGAACATCGGCACCAGCACCGAGGCCGTGGCCCGCGAACTGCTGGGCCATCGCGACCTGCTGGTGGTGACGAACAACATGAACGTGGCGAACATCCTGGCGGCCAACACCGATTGCGACGTGATCGTCACCGGGGGCAGCCTGCGCCGCGCCGACGGGGGCCTGGTCGGCACGCTGGCGGCCGAGACCATCCGCCAGTTCAAGTTCGACCTGGCCGTGATCGGCTGCTCCGCGCTGGACCGCGACGGCGACCTTCTTGATTTCGACATCCAGGAGGTCGGCGTCAGCCAGACCATCCTGCGCCAGTCGCGCCGTACCTTCCTGGTGGCGGACCATTCCAAGCTGTCGCGCAGCGCGCCCGCCCGCATCGGATCGCTGTCGCAGCTGGACGCGATCTTCACCGACCGACCCCTGCCCGGCGATCTGGCCCGCGCCTGCGAAGGGTGGCAGACCCGCGTGATGCTGCCCTGAATGCCGGCTACAGCGCCGCCAGCAGGGCGGCGGTCTGAGGCATGCGCGACAGGCTGGCCGCGATGCGGTCGCGCCACCGCGGGCCGCGCGACAGGGCGTCCTCATGCGCCTCGGCCAGATCGTCGGGGCGGTCGCGGGCCAGCGCATCGATCAGGAACGCGGCCTGCGCGCGGTCCTTGGCGGATTTCAGGCGATCCTCGGCGCGACGGCGGTCGGCCACGATCAGCTTGTGGATGGCGAACCGTTCCGGGCGCGGCACCTGGACCAGCACGCCGCTGCGATAGGGGATGGCCGCGGGGATCGGATCCGCAATCAGATAGTTCAGATGGTGCAGCGCCTGCGCCTGCACCCCAAGCGCGGGCAGATCGCGCAGCCCCTCCTCGCCAAAGGCCGGGGTCAGGAATTCGACCAGCGCATTTCCCTGCGTCTGCCGCCAGCGCCAGGCGCGGCTCGGCTGCAGGCTTGGCGCCGGGGCAAAGTCGAAATCGGCCAGGACCTGCGTGACCGGGGGCGCCGCCGCATCCTCCAGCGCCAGGGACAGGCGCTCAAAGCTGGCGATGTCCAGATCGTCTGTCTGCGCGGTCTGTTCCAGCGACAGGACCAGGTTCAGTTCCCCCTCGTACAGGCGAAAGGCGTGGGTGCCGACGACCGTGCCGCCAAGGCGGAACACCCCCGCCCCCGACAGCGCCGCCATCAGACTGCCGCTGGTCGGGTCCAGGCCCAGAAACCCCTCGGCCCGCAGCAGGCGCACCAGCCGGGCGCGATCGCGACGGCGCTGTTCGGCGGGCACCCGATCGTCGCGCAGCGCCTGCATGCGGGCGGCAATGTCCGGGCCATCCTCTCCCAGATAGCGCTTGCGGACCTGGGTGCCGACGCGAAAGCTGTCGTACCAGTAGCCCCGCCCGTTGCGTTCGACCAAGGTAGGCGCGCCACGCAGATCACGCAGCCCCTCGTCGCGCAAGGCGCGCAGCAGGTCGTGATAGGCGGCATGGGCCAAGGCGGAATGGGATCGTGGCATCATGTACAACAGTTGTTACATCTGTTGAATACAACAATGTTCAACAGTCGGCAAGACCGTTGAACATGATCAGCTCTGGGTCATGACCCGGTTGACCGCATGGCGGCGGGCCAGCTGGCGCCCCTCGGCCCCGTTCAGCATCCGACGCGCCGCCGGGCGGGTCGGACCGTCGGCGGCACCCGTCATCAGCCCCAGATCGGGGAACAGGGCCAGCACCTCGCGCCGGGCGGTCTCGGACAGGGTCTTTAGCGCGTCGGGGCTGGTGTGCAGCGTCTCTGCGCAGGCGCCTTCGGCCAGGACAAGCTGGTGCTCTTCGCAGACGAAATGCAGATAGGTCACGCCCCCCTGCCACGGCGCCGGACCCACCCCGGGGATAGAGGTCAGGTGCTGTGCCGCGACCAGCACCTCGGGCTCGTCGAACATCCGCCGGGCGATGCGCGACCCGACCAGAAGGCGGTGCTGGGGGGACACGACCAGGTCGCGGGCCGGGATGCCGGGGCCAAGCGCATCGCGCCGGATCAGGATGGGACGCCGGTCGGGTTCCGCGTGCAGCCGGGCGGGGCCAAGGGTACGGGTGCCGATCCATGCGATCCGCTGCAGGCCCGCATCGCGGGTCTGGACCGCCATGCCGGGGCGCAGCATCTGGACCGGCATGTCGCCCCCGGCGGTACGGATCATCGTGTCGCGGGCAAAGCACATGACCCCCGCGGCAAAGGCGTGGGGCAGGCGCCGCACCTCTGCGATCAGCCGCGTGGCCCCCGGCAGGTCCGGCGCACCGTCGGGATAAAGGAACATCAGGCCCCCGCCCCCGTCCTGCAACAGGACCACCGTGCGCGGGCTGCCCAACGGGACCACGGCGGTTCCGGCCGCGAAGGCCGGCGTGACTGTGCCCGACCCCAGAACCACGGCCGGATGGTCAGGTTCGGGATGCACGATCCGCCCGATGTCCAGCGGCAGCCCGTCGTCCAGCGCCGCCCCGGACCGCCGCGGGCCGAACGCGTCCAGCCGCAGGACCTGTCGCCCGTCCAACAGCTGTCCCGCCAGGACAGGCCCGGCATAGTCGTGCAAACAGACGTCCTGGGCGTGCGACATGACGAGGCTCCGGCGCATGGGTCGTGCATCCGGAAGATACGCACCCACAGTACCGTTTGTTTCACCTTGAACGGGAATATTTGCGCGTTATGCACATGGCCGTGCGATGGCCTGTCACCCCAGCAGCATCCACAGCACCAGCGCCTTGGCGACCAGCACCACGCCGACGATCACAGGGACCGGCAAGCCGGACAGGGGCGATCGGCGGACCGGCGGTCCGAACAGCCGCCGCTGGATCAGGGGCAGCACATTGGGCGCCGGCACCGATCCGAACTGCCCGTTCATCGGCGACAGGCGCATCTGCCAGGCGGCGACCAGTCCCGCCCAGACCGGGTCGCGGGCCAGACGCCGATCCGCCAGGGCCCGCTGTTCCGGGTCCAGCAGCCCGATGGCGTATTCCGCAGCCATGATGTCGTCGGTCGAGGGGTCGGTCATTCGGGGTCCGTAAATTGATCCATGCAGGCGCGCAGACGCTGCAGCGACCGCCGCAGCCAGGTCTTCATCGTGTTCAGGGGAACGTCCGCATCGCGGGCCAGCTCCTCATAGCTCCAGCCGTCAAGATAGGCCCGGCGCACGGCCTGCGCCTTGTCCGGGTCCAGTTCATCCAGGCAACCATCCAGCCGCGTCCGCTGATCGGCGGCGATCGCCTGCGCCTCGGGGCCCGGGCCGGGACCGGGCAGGCCCGGATCGACGGGCTGGGTGACCGGGCGCACCTGCCGCGACCGCAGCCGGTCGATGGCCGCGTTGCGGGTGATCGCCACAAGCCAGGTCCGCGGATTCGACAGCCGGGGGTCATAGCGACCGGCCCGCGTCCAGACGCGGACGAACACCTCCTGCAGCAGATCCTCGGCATCGGTGCGGTCGCGCAGCATCCGCAGCAGAATTGCGAACACCATGTCGCAATTGGTGCGATAGAAGTCGGCGAAGTCCGCCCGCGACCCGGCCGCGATGGCCACAAGCATCCGAACGTTGTCGTCGTGATCCGTCATGAACCGTACAGTCTTGATTTTTGATGGTCGTGCTGCATAGTTCCAGACTGGACCACAATTTCAAGTTGTCGATCATTTGATTCAAAACAGCCGGAGGGTATTGCCAAGATGAGCATCAGGACCAAGATCATGCTGATCGTCTTTGCCGGAATCCATATCCCCCTGATCGCGGCGGTGGCGGCGGTGTCGTTGCTGCACGTGACGGCGGTGCAGGCGCTGCTGATGATCCTTCTGCTGTCCACGCTGGCCGGCGCGGTGATGTCGATGCTGGCCGTCGCCCGCGTCATGCGTCCCCGATCCGCCATCGCGGCCTGACCCGAACCGTTCGGGCCCTGCAGAAAGATACGGGCCGCGGCGCCAAAGGTTTCAGCGCCGCGGCCCTATTCTCACGTCATGCCTGCGGCGATCAGCGGGCCGCGCGACGACGCGCCGCGGGTCCGGCGACGGCCGAGGGAACGTTGCCCTCCTCCTCGGCGCGCTCACCGGCATCGGCTGCGGATTGCGCGGCGTCAGGCTGTCCTGCACCGGCCTCGATCTCGGCGGTGGCACGGGCCCAGTGGTCGGCCTCTTGGCCCTCGGGGCAGCCCTCGTTTTCCCAGATCTGATGCGCGCGGGCGCGGATCAGGTCGTCTTTGTCCAGATCGGTCATCATGTCCTCCATTGATGAGACTTCGGGTCGGGGCGGTCCTCACGCACGGGTCAGGGCCACCACGCTTTGCCATCCCAGGGGCAGAACCCCCGAAACGGTATCCATGCAGGCGACGTCGTCGCGCGCCGTGTCGATGCGCAGCGTCCAGTCGCCTTCGGGCAGGGCGAATTCGCCATCATCGCCCGCATTCACGATGATCAGGATCTCGGGCGCGTCAGTGGGCTGCAGCATCAGGCCCAGGATCCGCAACTCTCCATCCGACCAGTCCGCGTCGGTCATCGCATCGCCGCGCGGGTGGAACCAGCGGGCGACGGGCTGGCCTTCGGGTCCGCTGAAATGCGTCTGTGCCAGACCGCTGTCCTTGCGGAACGCTGTCAGCGCCGCCACGGCGTCGCGGATGTCGGCGCGCGCGCCGTCCCAGTCCAGCCAGCTGATCTCATTGTCCTGGCAATAGGCATTGTTGTTGCCGTCCTGGGAATTGCCCATCTCGTCCCCGGCCAGGATCATCGGCACGCCCTGCGACAGGAAGATGGTGGCCAGCATGCCGCGCACGCGACGGACGCGGGCGGTGTCGATGCCCGCATCATCCGTCGGTCCCTCGGCGCCCAGGTTGTCGGACAGGTTGTGGTCGTGCCCGTCGCGCCCGTCCTCGCCATTGGCGTCATTGTGCTTGTCGGAATAGCTGACCGTGTCCCACAAGGTGAACCCGTCATGCGCCGCGACGAAGTTCACCGAACTGGTGGCCGGACGATGGCTGTGGTTGAACTGCACCGGCGATCCGACCAGACGCTCGGCGATGACGCCAAGCTGGCCGGAATCGCGGCGCCAGAAGGCGCGGGTGTCGTCGCGGAACTTGTCGTTCCACTCGCGGAACGGCCAGCGGTATCCGCCGACCTGATAGCCGCCCTCGCCGATGTCCCAGGGTTCGGCGATCAGCTTGATGCCGGACAGGACCGGGTCCTGGCGGATGGCGTTGAAGAACGACCCGTCACGCTCGAACCCTTCGGATTCGCGGCCCAGGGTCGATGCCAAGTCGAACCGGAACCCGTCGACATGCATCACCTGCACCCAGTAGCGCAGCGAATCCATCACCATGCGCAGCACCATCGGATGCGCGACGTTCAGCGTGTTGCCCGTGCCCGTGGTGTCGAAGCTGTGGCGTTTGTCCTCGGACAGCAGATAGTAGCTGGCATTGTCGATGCCGCGGAAGGACAGCGTCTGGCCCAGTTCGGACCCTTCGCAGGTGTGGTTGAAGACCACGTCCAGGATGACCTCGATCCCGGCCTTGTGGAACTTGCGGATCGCCTCCTTGACCTCGCGGATCTGGCCCGTCTTTAGATAGGGCGTATGAGGCGCGAAGAACGACAGGGTCGAATAGCCCCAGTAGTTCGACAAGTCCTTCTCGACCAGATAGCGGTCGTTGGCGAACGCATGGATCGGCAGCAGCTCGATCGCGGTGACGCCGATCTTCTGCAGGTGGCTGATCACCGGCTCGGTCGCCAGGCCGCGGAACGTGCCCTGCAGGTCCTCGGGGACGTCGGGATGGCGCTTGGTCACGCCCTTGACATGGGCCTCGTAGATGACCGTGTCCGCCCAGGGCGTGCGCAGCGCGCGTTCGGTGTCCCAGTCAAACCGGCTGTCCACGACCACGCCCTTGGGCATGAAGGGCGCGCTGTCGCGTTCGTCAAAGGACAGGTCGTCCTCGCCGATCGTATAACCATGCAGCGCATCGTCCCAGATGATCTCACCCCGCAGCTCGCGGGCATAGGGGTCCAAGAGCAGCTTGTTGGGGTTGAAGCGGTGGCCGTTCTCGGGCTCGTAGGGGCCGTGCACGCGATAGCCATAGACCTGGCCCGGCATGATGTCGGGCAGGTATCCGAACCAGATGCCCCCCTCCATGTCCGGCAAGGGCAGGCGGTACAGTTCCTCCTGGCCCTCGTCGTCGAACAGGCACAGCTCGACCTTGGTCGCGTGGTCGGAATACAGCGCGAAATTCGTCCCCTCGCCCATGAACTCGGCGCCCAGGATGTCGGAACGGGCCTGGGTGGCATCAAAGATAGGAGGGGTGGTCAGATCACGCATGAAGTCCTCGGCGGTTGGAAGGGGGTGGGGTGACGGAACGACGGATATGCGCGTGCGCGGCACGGCGGTCCAGCATCGTTTGCGTGATCAGGACGGTTCCCGCCGGGGTGCGGGTGAACCAGCGGGCGTCCTCGGTCGCGTTCTCTCCGGTGACCAGTCCCGCGGGAACCTGCGTTCCGGGGGCGACGAGCGTGCAGGTCAGGCGGGCGCTTTCGGGCACCACGGCGCCCGGCATGGCGATGCTGCCGCGTCCCAGGTACCAGTCGGATGCCGGGCTGGCGAAAGGCAGGCGCGCGGGCTCGGCCGACACGAAATCCAGCTGCGCGCGACGCAGCGCGTCCAGCGTGCCCACGTCGCGCCAATAGCCGCGGCCCGACGGCCCGGCGGGCATCCGCCACACGCCGGCCACGCCCTGCGCCACCGCATCGGGGATCACGTCATGGCCGAAATCCATCGCCTCGACCGGACGGTCGAACAGCGCCTCCTGCAGCCAGCGGCGGTCGAAGACATAGATGCCCATCGACACCATAGCCCGATCGGGCTGATCGATCATGCCGGGGGGATCGGCGGGCTTTTCCAGGAACGACAGGATGCGACCCTGCGCATCGGCCTGCATGACGCCAAAGCCGCGCGCCTCGGCCCGGGGTACCGTGTCGACGGCCACGGTCACCGCCGCCCCCGACACGCGATGCGCCGCCAGCAGATCGGCATAGTTCATGTCATAGACATGGTCGGCCGCCAGGATCAGGACCTGATCACCGCCCATCGCCTCCAGCGCGTCCCAGGTCTGGCGCGCGGCATCGGCGGTGCCCATGAACCGGTCCTGACCATCGCGCAGGGCCAAGCCGGCCTGGGGGAAACGGTGGCCCCACCGTGTCGGCAGGTGGTGATGCAGGCTGTGCGGCGCGTATTGCGTGGCGACCAGCATCCGCGGCAGGCCGGACCGCACGGCATTCGCCATCGCAAAGTCGATGATGCGGTTCGCGCCCGCGAAGGGCACGGCGGGCTTGCTGTCGCGGGCGGTCAGTTCATGCAGGCGCGTGCCCTTTCCTCCCGCCAGCAGAAGGGTCGCGACCCCGGTGACGGGGACGGGCGCAGGACGGGTGACGGGGGTGGCCAGGCGCGGCACGGCGGGCATGTATTCTGACATGGCGACATCTCTTGCAGGCTAGGGTTTCATCCCGCCATGCTGCCCCGATGGAGGAGGGCATGTGGCGCGTCACCTGTCGAACCGCCATGCCCTCCGGTTGTTCCCACGCGCGTCAAATATCAATCGGGCGAAAGGGGATCATGCCTCTCTCAGATGCACCCGGCAGCCGTCGGGCCCATGCCAGTCCAGAATTGCGGCACCGTCGTCGGCCGGTGCCGCCCCGCCGGGCAGATCCAGGCGGGCGATCAGCTGACGCTTGCCCGCGCGGCGGATCAGGCCGATGCCCGCATCGTCGATCTGGACCCGCGTGTCGGCATTGTGCAGCAGATCCGCCATCTGCGCCCGCAACGCCAGCAGGCGATGGGTCCAGCGAACCTTGACGGCGCCGATGTCGTCTCCCTGATCGCCCGCGGCCAATGCATCCCACGGCACAGGGCGGCGGTTGTCCGGGTCGGTCAGTGCCAGGAACAGGTCCTGCGTGCCCTGATAGACGTCGGGAAAGCCCGGCATGACCATCTTGAACATCAGCTGCGCCAAGATCAGCGCCTGTCCCCGTTCCAGCAGCCGCGTCAGGGCAGCGGGCGCATCGCGGTCCCACTGTTCCAGCAGGGCGCGGCCCAGATCGGCGATGCGCCCCTCGACCGCCTCATCGGGGTTGGTCCAATAGCTTTCCTGCTTGGCCTCGCGCAGGGCCTTCTCGACATGGGTGTTGACGCGTTCGCCCGCATCCTCGGCCCCGTGCAGGGCCAGGGCGGTCTGCACCATGTACCACCGCCAGCGCGGGTCCACGCCCTTCGCCTGCGGCATCCGGGCCGCGGCCTGATCCAGCGCCGCCAGATCCTCCGGCAGGTGGCTTGCGGCGATCAGGCGCGCACGGGCATCCTCGGACCGCTTGCTGTCATGGGACGAGGTCAGAACCATGTCCCCCACGCGGCGGCGGGCCATGGCCTCGGTCGCCTCGGGCCCGGTGATGGTCGCCTCGTCGGGTTCAGCGCCGACCTCGTTCGCGGGCAGATAGCGGGTCCAGCGGAAGCCCGCGGTGTCCTCCTGCGCCTTGGCCAGCAGCGCGCCCGAAACCTGCTGCAGCCGCGTGACGAAAGCCTGCTGCGCGGGCGTGGACGGCTCGGCCCAGACCTCGGCCAGCTGTCGCACCACAAGATCGCTGCGCAACCCCTTTGCGGCCTCTTCGGCCACCTGCTCGATCAGCACGCGATCATCGGCGTCTGCGCCCCTTGCGGTGACATAGGTGCGATAGCGCGGCGTGGCAATCAGCAGCGCGGTCACCGCCTCGCGCAGGGCCTCGGGGCCGGGTTCGACCTCCGAGACCGGCGCCAGCGCATGGGCCGCCATGCGCGACAGCTGCATCCGCTCGGCAGCCAGCTCGTTGTCCAGGATCTCGTGCTTGGCCTGCGTCAGGGTGTCGGCAAAGGACGGCGTCGGGCCGATGGCGTCGTGCCAGGCATCGTCCAGACGCTCCAGCCCCGCGGCGGGGGTCAGCATGCGGGTGATCAGGCGCCCGGCTTCATAGCCGGTCGTGCCCTCGGTCGCCCAGGCATCGGGCAGCGGTTCGTCGCCCGTCAGGATCTTTTCGATCCAGATCGGCGTGTCGGGCAGCGCCTCGGCCAGCCTGTCCAGATAGTCCGCAGGATCAGCCAGCCCGTCGACATGGTCCACCCGCAGTCCCTGAACCTGACCGCTGCGCACCAGCTCCAGGATCAGCGCGTGGGTGTCCTCGAACACCGACGGGTCTTCGACCCGCATGCCGATCAGGTCGGTGACGTTGAAGAACCGCCGATGCGTGATGCCGTCGCGCTCCAGCACGTGATGGACCAGCCGCCAGTGCTGCGCCTCGTGCAGGGCCCGCAGATCGTCGGTGGCATTCGTGCCGGGCGCCAGCGGCAGCGCCAGATCGCCGAACATCCATTGGCCGTCGCGGACGCGGAACGCGCCCTCGGTCAGCATCTGCTCGAACGGGGCGGGCAGCCAAGGCAGGACCAGCGGCCCTGCCTGCCAGTCGATGTCGAAATGCCGGGCGCGCGGGCTGGACCGGCCATGCGTCAGCACGTCCGCCAGCCACGGGTTCTGCACGGAAAACGCGGTGTGGTTCGGCACGATGTCCAGGATGATCCCCAGGTCGCGCGCCTTGGCCTGTTCGGCCAGCGCGGCGAATCCCTCTGCCCCGCCCAGGCTGTCGTCGATCCGGGTCGGATCGGTGATGTCATAGCCGTGGGTCGACCCCTCGGTCGCGGCGAAGATCGGCGACAGGTACAGGTGAGACACGCCCAGATCGGCGATCTGGTCCAGGCGTGCGGTCAGGGCCGCGAAATCCACCCCCTCGCGCAGCTGGATGCGGCAGGTGGCAGTCGGAATGCGGGGAATCATGACAAGGCTTTCACGGTCAGGGAAAAGAGATCGCCGGGCTGTCCCACGGACAGGTCGGCATCGGGCAACGGTGTCGGGTCAGGCTGGCCCAGGGCCAGCGACAGCGCAAGGCCGCCGCCGGGGAACTGCCACAGGGCGCGGATCAGGCCCGGCCCCTCGCGGGTGACGCTGGCCTCGGGCTTGCCGCTGTTCAGCAGCGGCACGACATGGGCCGCGCGGAACGCCAGCGCCCGGCGGGTCAGGTCCATCCAGTCGCGGGCGTCGGCATCGTCGCGCCAGCCAAGGCGCGACCGCTCCATGGTCGCGGGGTCGATCGGGTCCGGCACGCCGTCGCCCAGGCTGGCGATGCCCGGAAACTCGGATGCGCGGCCCTTGCGAACGGCCTCTCCCAACTCGCCTGAATAATCGGCAAAGAACTGGAACGGCGCGGTCTCTCCGCGCTCCTCTCCCATGAAGACCATCGGCACATAGGGCGCGACCAGCAGCAGCGCATAGGCGACGCGGACGGCCTCGGGCTTGGCAAGGGTCAGCAGGCGCTCTCCCAAGGCGCGGTTGCCGATCTGGTCATGCGTCTGGATCGCGTTCACGAAGGCCGTCGGCGGCAGGTGACCGCAGGGCGCGCCGCGCGGATGGTCCAGGCCTTCGCGCGGCTGGCCCTCCTCGATATGGCCGCGCGACAGGGCCAGGGTCAGGTCGGCGATCGGGTCGACTGCAAAGCTGGCGTAATAGCTGTCCGATTCACCGGTCAGCGCGACATGGACCGCGTGATGGAAATCATCGTTCCAGCTGGCGTCATAGCCCACTTCGCGCAGGTCGGGAATGTTGCGCTCGTCCTCGGTGATCAGGTGGCGGCGGGGGGTCAGGGTGGCGATTTCGGCGGCCAGGTCCTTCATGAACTGGGCCGAACCCGGCCCGGTGATCTGGTGCACCGCATCCAGCCGGAACCCGTCGAAGCCATAATCCCGCAACCAGTGCATCGCGCAGCCGATCCAGAAATCGCAGACCTGCGGACGCGAGAAATCGATCGCCGCGCCCCAGGGCGTATGCCGGTCGGGGTCGAAGAAGTCCGGCGCCGCGTGGTGGATCCACGCGCCGTCCGGGCCGAAATGGTTCATCACCAGGTCCAGGATCACCATCATCCCGCAATCATGCGCGGCGCGGATCAGCCGGCGCAGATCGCCCGGACTGCCATAGGCCGGATGCGGGGCATAGGGCAGCACGCCGTCATAGCCCCAGCCCCGGTTGCCGGGAAACTGGCCCACGGGCAGCAGCTGGATCGCGGTGAAGCCAAGCGCCGCCAGCCCCGGCAGCCGGTCGACGGCGGCAGAGAACGTGCCCTCGGGGGTGAAGCAGCCGACATGCAGCTGATAGATGACCGCCTCGGACCAGGGGCGTCCTGCCCATTCCTGCGGCATCGGCGGGTCGGTCACCACGGATGCGTCGTTCACGCCCCCCGCCTGCAAGCGGCTGGCCGGGTCGGGCATGTCGGTGTTGTCCACGCGGAACAGATAGCGGGCGCCGGGGGTGGCATGGCTGCGGGCCTGCCAGATGTCCAGATCGCCCTTGTGCATGGGCTGCGCATGCCCGTCGACCAGCAGGTCGACCTGTTGCGCGCGCGGCGCCCACAGGCGGAAGGTCAGGCCGTCGTCATCCCACACCGGTCCCCAAAGGTGTTGCATCGTCCCGGTCCCTCCGACAGTGGCTGCGGGGGTCAATGACCGGGATGCAAAGGCGTTCCCGCATTCTGACAAAAAGCAATCGGATCAGGCATCCCGCGGCGGTGGCGCGGCCGTCTGACCAATGAACAGGCGGTGCCCGTCATGGGTGACGGCCCAGACCCCGCGGTCCCCCATCTCGACCAGCACGCTGCGATCCTCGGCGGCGGCCTCGAAGACCACGACAAGGTTGCGCAGCATGTCCAACGTGAATTCGGCCCGTGCCTGAACGGCCAGGGGGCCCGGCCGGGCATGGGCGGTCGGCTCTTTCATCGGGACCTCGGACAAGGGTGACATTCACAACGTGCAGAATATCACAGATACCCACCCCGGGAATAGCCCTATGGGGTCATCCCTCGTCGGGGTCGATCCGGGCCAGCGGCGCCCCATGCGCCAGGGTCGCGCCCTCCGCCGCAAGGCGGGTCAGGCGACCGGCATGCGGGGCCTCGATGCTGGTCTCCATCTTCATGGCCTCGATCACCGCGATCACCTCTCCGGCCTGGACCTGCGCCCCGTCGGTCGCCTGCCACAAGGACAGCGTGCCCGCAACCGGCGCGCCGATGCAGCCGGGATCGGCCACGGCCTCCTGCGGCGCCGCAGGGGCGGCTGCGGCCAGCACCCCCTGGGGCAGCGCCAGGTCATGACGCCTGCCGTCGATCTCGATCGACAGGCGCAGCATGGGCTGGTCCGGGACGGGGGTCACACGGTCGGCGGGCTGGACCGCGGCGGCCAGGCGGTCGGCGAAATCCGTCTCGATCCAGCGCGTGTGGACCGCGAAATCATCCGTGAACTCCGGCGCCTCCAGCACAGCGCGGTGGAAGGGCAGGACGGACGCCACGCCCTCGATGCGGAACTCGCGCAGCGCGCGGCGGGCGCGGGCGATGGCGGTCGCGCGGTCGGGGCCGGTGACGATCAGCTTGGCCATCATCGAATCGAACTGGCCCGCGACCTGGCCGCCCTGTTCGACGCCGCTGTCCAGCCGGATGCCGATGCCGCCGGGCGCGGACCACAGCGTGATCGGGCCGGGCGTGGGCAGAAAGCCCCGGCCCGGGTCCTCGGCATTGATGCGGAACTCGATCGCGTGGCCGATTGGCTCGGGCACGCTGTCGTCGGTCAGGCGCGCGCCCTGCGCCACGCGGATCATCGCGCGGACGATGTCGATGCCGGTCGTCTCCTCTGTCACCGGATGTTCGACCTGCAGGCGAGTGTTCACCTCCAGGAAGCTGATCGTGCCATTGGCCGACAGCAGGAACTCGACCGTGCCCGCGCCGCTGTATCCCGCATGGGCGCAGATCGCGCGGGCGCTGTCATGGATGCGGGCGCGCTGGTCGTCGGTCAGAAACGGCGCGGGGGCCTCCTCGACCAGCTTCTGGTTGCGGCGCTGCAGAGAGCAATCGCGGGTTCCCAGCACCTTGACCGTGCCGTGCCGGTCGGCCAGCACCTGCGCCTCGATATGGCGGGGGCGGTCCAGGAACTGCTCGACATAGCATTCGCCGCGACCAAAGGCGGTGACCGCCTCGCGCGTGGCGGCGTCGAACAGCTCCTCGACCTCGGCCAGATCGCGGGCCACGCGCATGCCGCGCCCGCCGCCGCCGAAGGCCGCCTTGATCGCCAGGGGCAGGCCGTGCTCGCGGGCAAAGGCCAGCGCCTCGGCCCCGCTGGCGATGGGGCCGGGGCTGCCCGCGACCAGCGGCGCGCCCACGGCCTGCGCGATCTCTCGTGCGCGGATCTTGTCGCCAAGCGCGTCGATGACGTCGGGGTCGGGGCCGATCCACAGGATGCCCGCATCCTGCACCGCGCGGGCGAAATCGGCATTCTCCGACAGGAAGCCATAGCCCGGATGGATCGCGTCGACCTCGGCGCGGGCGGCGATGGCCAGCACCTTGGCCGCGTCCAGATAGGTGTCGGCGGGGCGGTGCCCCTCCAGCGCCCAGGCCTGATCCGCCGCGCGGACAAAGGGCGCATCGCGGTCGGGATCGGCATAGATCCCCACCGATTCGATGCCTTCGTCAGCACAGGCGCGGATGACGCGCAGGGCGATCTCTCCACGGTTGGCGATCAGGATGCGGCGGATCGGGGTCAGGGGGGTGTCACGGAACATCAGGGGCCTCGGGGTCGATATCGGCAAAAGGGGCGTCGGCGGCAAAGCGGATGCGCGTGCCGGGCGGCAGCTGCCCCGCCAGGTCCAGCGCGGATGGGTGCAGCGTCGCGATGACCGGATAGCCGCCGGTCAGCGGGTGGTCGGCCAGAAACAGCACGGGCTGACCGGAATGGGGCACCTGGATCGCGCCGGTCGCGGTGCCCTCGCTTGGCAGTTCGCGCGCGTCCTCGCGAATCAGCGCCTCGCCCGACAGACGGATGCCCACGCGCGAGGATTGCGGCGTGACCGTCCAGTCCTGCGCCAGGAACCGCCGGACGGTGGCGTCGTCGAACCAGTCCGCGCGCGGCCCGAGGGTCACGGGCAGGGTGACGACCGCCCCCGCCTGCGGCAGGTCCGGACCGGGGCCGGGATCGGTCACCGCCCCCGCCGCGCGGTCTGCCGGGGCCAGCGCATCGCCCGCCATCAGCGGCGCGGGCCCGATCTGCGCCAGCGTGTCCGTCGCGCAGGAGCCCAGCACGGGGACCACGTCGAAGCCGCCCCGGATCGCCAGATAGCTGCGCATGCCTTGGGCGGGCGGGTCGATGGTGACCTCGTCCCCCGCATCCAGCGCGAAGGCCACGGGTTGCGCCTGCCCGCCCACACGGGCCGTCGCAGCACCCGTCAGGGCCAGGGTCATTGCCACCTCCGCCCGCAGGCGCACGGGGCCAAGCGTGATCTCCAGCGCGGCCTCCCCCGCGGGGTTGCCCACCGCGCGGTTCGCGCGGCGCAGCGCGCCCACGTCCAGCGCGCCGGACGCGCTGACCCCCTGCCCCGCCTGCCCCATGCGCCCGGTATCCTGCACAAGGATCGGAAAGGCGGTCTGGATCACGCGCAGCCCGGTCACGGGCGCGGGGTCCGGGACCGCGACGGGATGGACGCGCGCGGACCCGGTCACGAAGCGCGCCCGGACCCCCGGGCGCAGCAGCGCGGGCACGTCGCGGGTCAGGTCGAACATCGGCACCTCGGTCCGGCCGATCAGCTGCCAGCCGCCGGGGCTGGCCTGCGGATAGATGCCGCAGAACCGCCCCGCCAGCGCGACCGACCCTGCCGGGATCCTGGTGCGCGGCGCGGGGCGGCGGGGCAGGTCAAAGCGCGCATCGGCGCAGGTCATGTAGGCGAAGCCGGGCGCGAAACCGCAGAAGGCCACCTGCCAGGTCGCGGCCTGATGGGCGGCGATGACCGCGTCCGTGGTCAGTCCCATCAGGGTCGCGACCTCGGCCAGGTCCTCGCCGTCATAGGTCACGGGAATCTCGACCGTCTCCGCCCTGCGGGGCGCAGGCGCGGTGCCGGGGGCGGGCTGGCGGGCCAGCACGGCGCGGGCCAGCGCGGCATCTGCCGGCACGCCGGGATCGGTGGTGACCATCAACGTGCGGGCGGCGGGCACGATCTCGGAGACGCCCGCGACGGGATCGGCCGCCAGCGCGTCGAACAGCGCCAGCGTCGCGTCCAGATCGGCCAGCTCGACCAGAAAGGCGCGCGGCCCGATGGGCAGGACGCGGGTCATGCCTGCCACCGCGTTTCGGGCACGTCGGTGACGAACATGTGCCCCGGCGCATGAGTGATGGCGAAGGGCGGGCGCGAGGCCATGACCGCCGCCTGCGGCGTCACCCCGCAGGCCCAGAAGACCGGCACCTGACCCGGGCCGACCGGCACCGGATCGCCGAAATCGGGCCGCTGCAGGTCCGCGATGCCCAGGGCCTCGGGGGCGCCCACGTGGACCGGGGCGCCGTGAACGGCGGGGGTGCGGCCAGAGATCATCGCGGCTTCGGCCACGCGGTCGGCGGGGATGGGGCGCATCGACACGACCAGCCGCCCCGACATCCGCCCCGCCGGGCGGCAGTCGCGGTCGGTCAGGAACATCGGCACGTTGCAGCCCTGATCGACATGCGCGACCGGAATGCCCGCCGCCATCAGCGCCCCTTCGAAGGTGAAGGAACAGCCGATCAGGAAGGTCACCAGATCGGGATGTTCGGCCCAGTGGGTGGTGGCGTCGGTGACCTCCTCGGTCAGCACCCCGTCGCGCCAGATGCGATAGAGGGGGATGTCGGTGCGCAGGTCGGCGTCAGGCGCCATGACCGTGCGATGGCTGCCCGGATCGGTCACGTCCAGCACCGGGCAGGGTTTCGGGTTCCGCTGCGCGAACAGCAGGAAATCCCAGGCCCAATCGCGGGGCAGCGAGATCATGTTGCACTGGGTAAAGCCCGGCGCCTGACCCGAGGTCGGGCGCGCAGGTCCCTGCCGCGCGGCCAACCGCGCCTGATGCGGGGTCATGCCCCACCCCCGGCGAAGGGTGCGATGGTGACCCCGCCCGCGACCAGCGCGTCGCGGACCTTTGCGGCGATGGCCACCGCGCCGGGGCTGTCGCCATGCACGCAGATGCTGTCGGCCTCAAGGCGCAGGGTGCTGCCATCCTCGGCCTCCAGCACGCCCTCCGTCGCCAGGCGCAGCATGCGCGCGGCGATCAGGTCGGGGTCGTGCAGGACCGCGCCCGGCTGCCGGCGCGAGACCAGTGCGCCCGTGGCGGTATAGGCGCGGTCGGCGAAGGCCTCGGCCACGACCGACAGGCCCGCGGCCCGCGCACGCTTCAGCACGGGCGCGCCGGCCAGACCCATCAGCACCAGCGACGGATCCACGGCCTTGACGCCCGCGATGACCGCGTCGGCCTGCCGCGCATCATCGGCGATGGTGTTGTACAGCGCGCCATGCGGTTTCACATAGGTGACCCGCGTGCCCGCCGCCCGCGCCAGCCCCTGCAACGCGCCGATCTGATAGATCACGTCGGCGGTCAGGTCGTCAGACGCCACATCCATGGTGCGCCGCCCGAAGCCCACGCGGTCGGGATAGCTGACATGGGCCCCCACCGCGACGCCCCGCGCCGCCGCCTGTCGCAGCACCGACAGCAGCCCCGCCGGGTCGCCTGCGTGAAAGCCGCAGGCGATGTTGGCGGAACTGACGATGTCCAGCATCGCGGCGTCGTCACCCATGGTCCAGGGGCCATAGCCCTCGCCCAGGTCGCTGTTCAGGTCGATTGGCATGGATCCTCCTTACTGGCCCAGGAAGGCGAAGATGGTGGTGACCGACCGCGCGCCCATGTACCAGGTCAGCGCGCAGACGATGGCCCCAAGTGCCAGCAGCACCCGGTTGTAGCGGTGCCCACCCATCAGGTCGGACCGCGCATAGCCAATATAGGTGAAGATCGTCAGGCCGATCGGCAGGATCAACCCGTTGAAGCCGCCCACGAAGACCAGGATCGCCGCTGGCGCCGTGCCAAGCGCCAGATACACCGCCAGCGAGAAGGCGATGAACCCCACCGTCGCCTTGGACCGCGCCGCATCGCTGCGCACACCCACCACGTCCAGGAAGCTGACCGAGGTGTAGGCCGCCCCGATGACCGAGGTCAGCGCCGCCGCCCACAGGACCACGCCGAAGACGCGCATGCCCCAATCGCCCGCCGCCGCCTGGAAGGCCTGCGCCGCCGGGTTCGCCGCCTGCGACGACAGGTCCAGCGTCACGCCCGACGCGACGACGCCCAGGATCGCCAGGAACAGCACGAAGCGCATGACGCCCGTGACCGCGATCCCGGTCAGGGCCGCGCGGGTGACGGCGGTCAGATTGTGCGGACCGGTCAGGCCCTTGTCCAGCAGGCGGTGCGCGCCGGAATAGGTGATGTATCCGCCGACCGTGCCGCCCACGATGGTGGTGATGGTGGCGAAATCGATGCTGTCGGGCCAGATCGTCTGGCGAAGCGCCTCGCCCACCGGGGGGTTCGACTGCACGGCCACGAACAGGACCAGCAGGATCATGACGATGCCCAGCCCGATGATCGCCCGGTCCAGCAGGATCCCCGCCTGCCGCGACAGGAAGATCGCGATGGCCAGCACCGCGGTGATCGCGCCGCCGATCTTGGGGTCCAGGCCCAGCATGGCGTTCAGGCCCAGCCCGCCGCCCGCGATGTTGCCCACGTTGAAGGCCAGACCGCCGATCACCACCAGCGCCGTCAGCAGATAGCCCGCGCCCGGAATGGCCGCATTCGCGGTCTCAGACGCGCGCTTGCCGGTCAGGGCGGTGATGCGCCAGATGTTCAGCTGGACCACGAAATCGATCAGGATCGAGGCCAGGATCGCGAAGGCGAAGGCCGATCCCATCCGGGCGGTGAAGGTCGCGGTCTGGGTGATGAAGCCCGGGCCGATGGCCGATGTCGCCATCAGGAAGATCGCCGCCAGAAGGCCTCCGCGAAGGCTGGCGGCCGCAACGCTGCGGTCGGTGGTCATGGATGTTTCCCCGTGTCGGACTGTTGTTGATTGCCCCCAGCCTGCCACGATTCCGTGATCCGTCAACGATTATCTGACAGTTGTGTGTCTTTTGTTGAACAATCCCGGATGTCCTGCGCGGCAATCTGCCCGAAATCAGGGCAACCGGCCGCTTGCCCTGTCCCTGCCGTCCCGCCATGATCGACCCGACATCATAGGACGACCCATGACCGACACGAATCCCGCGGACCCCATCGCGACTGGACAGAGCCCGTCCGGCCTGGCCGAAGACACCGCGGCCCGGTTGCGCGCGCAGGTGATCGCGGGGCACCTGCGCCCCGGACAACGGCTGTCGGAGACGCGGCTGGCAGGCGATCTGTCCGTGTCGCGCAACACGCTGCGCGAGGTGTTCCGCCTGCTGACGCGCGAGGGCCTGCTGACCCATGCGCCCAATCGGGGCGTCTCGGTCGCGGTGCCGACGATGGCGGGGGTGCTGGACATCTATCGCGTCCGCCGCCTGATCGAGGTGCCGGCCCTGGCCCAAGCCTGGCCCCGCCACGCGGCGGTGCTGCGCATGGCCGAATGCGTGGCCCAGGCCCGCATCGCGCGCGAGGCCGGCGACTGGCGCGGGGTGGGCAGCGCGAACATGGCGTTTCACGCGGCCATCGTGGCGCTGACCGACAGCCCGCGGCTGACGGCCTTCTTCGCGCAGGCGATGGCGGAGCTGCGGCTGGCCTTCGGGCTGCTGGACAGTCCCGAACAGCTGCACGCGCCGTTCCTGCAAGAGAACGGCGCGATCCTGGAGCTGGTCCAGCAGGGCGACATGGAGGCCGCCGCCACCCGGCTGGCCGATTATCTGGACCGGTCGGAACGCGTCGTGATGACGGCCTTTGCCCGGTTGGAGAATGGCGTCACCGGCGGGTGACGCCGCGCCGCCTCAGCCGCCGGTGACGGCCAGCAGCATCAGATAGATGACCGACGGCCCCATCAGGCAGCCCAGCCCCGTATAGAACGTAGCCGTCATCGCACCATAAGGCACCAGGCGCTTGTCGGTGGCGGCCAGGCCGCCCGCGACGCCGCTGGTCGTGCCCATCAGCCCGCCATAGGCCATCGCCGATTTCGGGTTGTTCAGCCCGATCAGCGGCGCGACGAAGGGCGTGCCGATCATCACCAGGACCGCCTTCAGCAGACCCGCGGCGACGGACAGGGCGATGACCTCGGAACTGGCGCCCAGGGCGGTGCCGGTCACCGGACCCACGATATAGGTCGCGGCCCCGCCGCCGATCGTGGCCATGCTGACCGCATCGGTATAGCCGAAGGCCGCCGCGACCAGCGCCCCCACCGCAAAGGACACGAAGATCCCCAGGGCCAGCGACACGACGCCCGCGGCCCCGGCCTTGCGGATCTCGCGGATGTCGACGCCATAGGCGGTCGACACGATGGCCAGGTCGCGCAGCATGGCCCCGCCCATCAGCCCGATGCCCGCGAACAGCGGCACGTCGGCCAGGCCCTTGGACCCGCCGGTGGCAAGCCCGCCCAGCCAGGCCAGCACCAGGCCGATGATGATGGCCACGGCCGAACCGTGCAGCCGCCCCGCCGACAGCCGGTCGGACAGCTGATAGGACACCCACATCACGACGCCCACGACGACGAAGGCAAAGACCAGCCCGTTCTTGGACAGGATTTCGGTGATCATCTCCATCGCGTCACACCTCCTGCGCCATCAGGGGCGGCAGGGGCGCATCCTGCCCGCCGATCCGTGCCACCACGGGCACCAGCGCCACGCAGGCGATGGTCGCGCCGACGCCCGCAATGATCGCGATGGGACCGCCCGCCAGGGCCGCCACGACGTTCTGCTGGGCCGCCATCGCCACGACGATGGGGATGTACATGGCCGACCAGAACAGGATGCCCTGTTCGGACAGCTGCGGCAGCCGCCCGGTGCGGCGCAGCCAGTCGGTCGACACGATCAGCAGCAGCATGGCAAAGCCCACGCCGCCCACGTTGGACTGGACGCCCAGGATGACGCCCAGCAGATCGCCCAGGATCACGCCTGCCAGATGACAGGCGGCCAAGGCCGCGACTCCATAGATTATCATGGTTTCCTCCCGTTGAATGGCCGGTGCCCCGGGCCGCGTCCTCCTCGACGCGGGCCCGGGCGGCCGGATGTCAGGCCATGGCCTGCGAATACAATCCCGCATGGGCCTTGCGCAGTTCGGCCTTCTGCACCTTGCCCATGACATTGCGCGGCAGGGCATCGACGACGATCACCTGCCGGGGTTGCTTGAAGCGCGCCAGATCCGACAGCGCGGCGCGGATTTCGTCCGCGTCCAGCGTGCCCGATTTCGGCACGACGATGGCGGTCACCGCCTCGCCCAGGTCGGGATGGGGCAGGCCGATCACGGCGCTTTCCAGGACGCCCGGCAGCGCGTCGATGGCCTCCTCGACCTCCTTGGGATAGACGTTGTACCCGCCCGAGATCACCAGGTCCTTGTCGCGGCCGACGATGCGCAGGTATCCGTCCTCTTGGATCGTGCCCAGATCGCCGGTGATGAAGAACCCGTCGGGGCGGAATTCGGCCGCGGTCTTTTCGGGCATGTTCCAGTAGCCCTCGAAGACGTTCGGTCCCTTGACCTCGATCAGGCCGATCTCTCCGGGCGCGACGGGCGCGCCGGTCTCGCGGTCGGTGATGCGCACGGTGATGCCGGGCAGCGCCATGCCCACCGCCCCCGCGATGCGATCGCCATCATAGGGGTTCGAGGTGATCATGCAGGTCTCGGTCATGCCGTAGCGCTCCAGAATGCGATGCCCGGTCCGTTCGGTGAAGGCGCGGTGATCCTCCGCCAGAAGCGGCGCGGACCCGGACACGAACAGCCGCATGTTCGCGGTCGTCTCGCGATCCAGGCGCGGCGATTTCAGCAGGCGGGTGTAGAAGGTCGGCACCCCCATCAGCACGGTAGCGCGGTCCATCAGGTCGATCGCCTGTTCGGCGTCGAACTTGGTCAGGAAGATCATCGTGGCGCCGGCGACCAGCGCCATGTTGGCGGCCACGAACAGGCCGTGCGTGTGAAAGATCGGCAGCGCGTGGATCAGCCGGTCATTCGCGTCGAACCGCCAATGCTCCAGCAGCGCCTCGGTGTTGGACGCCAGGTTCCCATGCGTCAGCACCGCCCCCTTGGACCGCCCCGTCGTCCCCGAGGTGTAGAGGATCGCAGCCCGATCGTCCGGGCCGCAGGGATGCGCGTCCTCGCGCGGGGTGGCCGCGGCGGCACGCTCGGCCAGCGTCCCCTGCCCGTCCACGCCAAGCGTCAGCACCGTCAGCGCGTCCCCGGCCCGATGCGCGTGCGACGCCAGCTGCGCGGGGTCGCAGACGAACAGACGGGGCGCCGCGTCGCCGATGAAATAGTCGATCTCGGCCCCGGTATAGGCGGTGTTCAGCGGCAGGAAGATCCCGCCCACCTGCAGCGTCGCCAGGTACAGCGCGATGGCCTCGGGCGACTTCTCGACCTGGACGGCCACGCGGTCGCCGGGCGCCACGCCCGCCGCGGTCAGCGCGCCCGCCAGCGCCTCGACCATGCCGCGCATCTGCGCAAAGCTGATGTCGGGCTGGCCGGGGCGTTCGAACAGGGTCTTGCCCTGCATCACCTCGGCGGTCTGGATGAAATGGTCGTGGATGGTCTGCATGCTCGTCTCCTCCCTCAATGTCGTCACGCCTTCAGCGCCTCGGCGATCTGGGCGCCAAGCGCCACCTCGCCGTCGCGCACGAAGGCCTCGTGCCGGTCCTCGATCCGGTCCAGTTCGTACAGATAGTTGATCATCAGCCCATGCGCCGATTTCAGCGCCGAGGGCGCCAGGTCGGCAGGCCAGTTCAGCCGATGCGCGCAGGCCCCGTTGCCCAGGTGGAACCGCGCCACCGGATCGGCGGGCAGCCCGCCCCGCGCCTTGGCCTGGGCGATATAGCGCGCGCCCCACGCCAGGACCTGCGGGCGCAGCGCGTCCACCGCGTCATCGTCCCAGCCCCCGGCCAACGCGCCGCGCAATTCCGCCGCGTCGTCCTGCGTGGCCAGCCAGGCGGCAAAGCCCGGGACCGGCGACAGCGTCACATAGCAGCGCAGCTCGGGCAGGTCCGCCGACAGCTGCGCCACCACCTGCTTGATCAGGAAGTTGCCGAAGCTCACACCCTTCAACCCGGGCAGGCTGTTGTTGATCGAATAGAAGACGGCCGTGTCCGCCGCCGCCGGTTCGCGCGCATCCGGCGCGGTCAGGATTGGGCCGATCGCGTCGGGCATGCCCTGGGTCAGCGCGACCTCGACGAAGATCAGCGGCTCGTCCCCGGTGGCGGGGTGGAAGAACGCGTACAGACGGCGGTCATTGTCGGCCAGCCGCCGCTTCAGGTCCGGCCAGCCCTGCATCTGGTGGACGCTTTCGTATTCCATCAGCTTTTCCAGGATCGCGGCGGGCGCGTTCCAGTCGATCCGGCGCATGGTTAGAAAGCCGCGGTTGAACCAGCTGGCGAACAGATGCGCGAAATCCGGGTCGATCGGCGCCAGATCGGGGTCCACGCGCATTGCGGCCAGCAGGTCCTGACGCATCCGTACCAGCCGCAGCGTGGCGCCGGGCGCCATGTTCAGCCGGCGCAGCAGGGTCTGGCGGGCAGGCTCGACCACCTCGAACAGATGCGCGACGCCCGCGGCATCGGGCTGGGCGTCCCACGCGGCATAGGCCGCCCGGATCGCGTCGGCATCCACGCCGTGATCGTCGCGCAGGCTGCGAAAGAACGCCAACCGCTCCTCGGCGTCCAGCTCGGCATAGGCCGACAGCGCCTGTTCGGCCACCGCGACCCGCGCCGCATCCCCGATCCGCCCCATCAGCACCGCACAGGCCACCCGCGCGCGTTCGGATGCGGGGCGCGCCAGCGCCTTCAGCGTCTCGGCCTCGCCGCCGCGCTTGCGCCGCGTGATCGCTTCGACAAAGTCCGACAGGAATCCCAGTCTCTGCTTGCCCATGATGATCCTCCCCTGCCGTGATATACACTGATTCACTTCTGTTGTATACAACAACGGCGGTGATGGACTTTTCGCAACCGCTGCGGTGAAATGCAGGACAGAACAGGTGCCGACATGACCCTTCCCACCGCACAGCGCATCCGCCTTGCCCTGGAAAACGCCATTGTGGACGGCCGCCTGACCCCCGGCCAGCAGATCGACCCTGACCAGGTCGCGCGCGACTATGGCTGCTCGCGCACCCCCGTGCGCGAGGCGCTGCAGGCGCTGGAGGCGTCGGGCCTGCTGATCGTGCAGCCCAAACGAGGGACCTTCGTTGCCAAGCTGGGCGTGCCCGAGCTGATGGACCGATTCGAGCTGATGGCCGAGCTGGAATCCTTCTGCGCACGGCTGGCTTGCCGGCGCGCCGATGCGCAGGACCTGGCCCGCATCGACACCGCCCTGACCGCCTGCGAAGGCGCGCGCCACGACCCCGACCGGTACTATGCCGAAAACACCGCCTTCCATCAGGCGATCTATCGCGCCGCCCACAACGCATTCCTGGAAACCGAGACCCTGCGCCTGCAGGCGGTGCTGCAACCCTATCGCCGCCGGCAGCTGCAATCGCCGGGGCGCGTCGCCAATTCGCTGGCCGAACACCGCCAGATCGCCGCGGCCATCGCGGCGGGCGACGCCTGCGGCGCGGCGCAGGCGATGACCGATCACGTGCTGGTCCAGGGCGAACGCTTCCGCGATCTGGTCGCCGTCGTGGGCAGCCTGTCGGCGCCTCAGGCCGGGGGCGTGGCCTTGCGCTGACGGCGGCGTTCCAGCCCCAGGCTGTGTTCGCGCCAGATGATCAGGATGCCCGCCAGGATCACCAGTCCGGACCCGCCGATCACCACCGCGCTTGGCACCTCGCCGAAGACGTACCAGCCCAGGGCCACCGCCCAGATCATCGCGACATAGTCGAACGGCGCCACCACCGACGCATCGGCATGGCGATAGGCCGAGGTCAGCAGGATCTGCCCCAGCCCGCCCAACAGTCCCGTGGTGACCAGCTGCGCCAGCACCCAGGCACCCGGCATCACCCACCCGAAGGGCAGCGTCAGCAGCGACAGCCCCGTCGAGGTGACCGAGAACCAGAAGACGATCGCCGATGTCCGCTCGACCTGGACCAGCTGGCGGACAAAGATCTGCGCCAGGGCCGCGGCCCCTGCCCCGCCAAGCGCCACGACCGCGCCCAGCATTCGCAAGGGGTCGCCCGCCGTCCCCGCCTGCAGCTGCGGCGACAGCACGATCAGCACCCCGGCCAACCCCAGTCCGACCATGCCAAGCCGAAAGGCCCGGACGTTCTCTCCCAGAAACATCCCGGCCAGCACCACGACCAGCAGGGGCGCGGCAAAGCCGATGGCCGTCACCTCGGGCAGGGGCAGCAGGCCAAGCGCCCAGAAGTTCAGCGCCATCGCCGTCGTCCCGACCAGCCCGCGATACAGGTGCCCCATCGGGTTCGCGGTCAGCAGGCCGACCCGCAGTTCCGACCGCAGCACCAGCCAGCCCAGGATCACCGGCAGGGCGAAGAATGACCGAAAGAACACCTGCTGTCCCGGCGGGATCTGGGCGCTGTCGGCGGTCGCCTTGATCAGTGCGGCCATCAGGGTGAACACGGTCACGCTGATGCATTTCAACGCGATGCCGCGCATCGGGGAATCACTGGGGGGCATGCCGGGCGCCTTGATACCGTGGGGGTCGGCTTTGGTGCTACGACGGGATTGCACGATCTGCAACAGACATCGACACAGCGTCAGGTAGGTGTTCTATATGTATATATATCAATGGCTTGTGTCGAACCTTCCCTGCGGGGAAGGTGCTGGCCGCGGGAAAGGGCCCCTGCCCTTCCCCGCGGGGAAGATCACTCGATCTGGTCCAGCATGGCGGCCACCGCGGCCTCCAGCTTGCGTCGGTCAATGGTCGAAAAGTCCCGCGGCAGGCGGATCTCAAGGCGACCATTGGCGGCGGTGCATTTCGCGCTGCCCTGCGGGCGCGCAAGCTGGAAGGTCGTCTTGGCCTTGGCGGTCGACGGCGGTGCGGGTTGGGCGGTCCGCGGTGCGGGCCCCTCGGGCAGCGCCTCACCCCCCTGCCCCGCATAGCGGCGCAGCACGGCCAGCTCGTCGGTGATCGACCGCGTGTCCCAGTCCTTCAGCTCGGTCCGGATGGCCGTGACCAGGCCTGGCACCTCCTCCAGCCGCTGCGACAGCGACAGGCCCAGGGCGCGCGGGATCTCCTGCGGATACATGAGCACCTCGCCCAAGCGCTCGACCAGCGGGATGAAGTTCCGGATATAGCTGCGCTTCTGATAGCCCGCCGACCGGAACAGGATCGCCACGGCCTTTTCCGCATCGTTCTCCGCGGTCAGCGGGTCCATCGCGTAATGCACCGCCAGCTGCGCCATCTCGGCAAAAGAGATGTCCTTGCGCACCAGGTTCTCGTCCACCATGCGGCGGTACAGCGCCTCCAGCTGATCCCCGCGCGCGGCGATGCCCGCGGGGATCCGGCCCCAGGCATCGGCATCGCCCGTCTCCTCCAGCAACTGGCGATAGGCCGACAGCCGCCGCCACCCCTGGATCAGCTCGTATCGCCCACCCTCGGACGGCTCCAGCCGGATCGGGTTCGACAGGCCGATGTCGCGGATCGAGGCGACCAGCTCGGCCATGTCGAAATCGGCGACCGGCTTGCGGTCGCGGATCAGCTTGGTCGTGTCGATCATGTCCAGCGGGATCAGGTCGGTGATCAGCCCTGCCCGCTTCAGCCGCACATGCTCCTGCGCCAAGGCATCGTTCTCGGCGCGGATCTGCGCCTCGATGACCGCGCGGTCGCGGGTCGATTCCGCCGTTTCGCTGATGGCGGCAGCCATGGGGCCGCGACGCCCGTCGGGCTGGACCTTCCCCGCGGGGAAGCCGGTCTCGGCGTCGTCCTCGGGGATGTCGATGTCGAACATCCGGCGCTTGCGGCTCATTGCGCGTCCTCCAGCTCGGTCCAGGCGGTCAGCACGTGGCCGCGGAATTCCTCATAGGCCTGATCGAAGGTCGCCCGTGCCCGGCGCCACGTCCCCCGCGTCATCTCTCGGTAATCGATCTCATAGATCGACGACAGGAACCGGCCCGACTGCTCGACCGCGCGGGTCAGTTCGATCGGGTTCTGCGCCAGCCGATCCCCGAAGACCTGCCGAAAGGCCGCGAACATCGCCTGGTGCAACTCGTTCGACGGCTCGTATCGCGTCATCAGGAACCGGATGTCGGTGAATGCCTTGGGCAACCTGATCTTCCCCGTGGGGAAGTTCTCGAACCCATGGGACAGATCCTCCAACGCCTCGGCCAATTGGCCGATGAAGCTGGTGGTGCTGTCATATTCCCAGTAGCCTGGGCCGGACGGGATATAGAGCATGTCGGCGGCAAAGACGGCGTTCATCGACTGGTACCCGATGGCAGGGGGACAGTCGAAGAGGATCAGGTCATAGGCATCGTCCGCAAGGCTGTCCAGGAACCGCGACACCGCGCCGAAGAAGGTCCATTCCGGGTTCAGGTGCCGGTACTGGGCGCTGGCGAACTCGACGAAGGCCGCGTTGGCGCAGCTGGGCACGATGTCGATCGTGGGCCAGGCGGTGGGCTTGATGAAGTCCGCGGGCCGCAGCGTGCCCAGACCCATGTCGCGGATCGACGCGGGCAGCTTGCGATGGGGCAGGGCGGTCCCCGTCTCGGCCCCGGCGGTGGCGGTGTTCATGCGGTCGGTCTCGCGCTCAAGGTCGCGCGCCATGATACCCCAGACCGTGTGATCCTCACCCACGTCATTCAGGCCCATCGAATGGGACAGGGTCGCCTGCGGGTCGAAGTCGACGACCAGGACCCGGTACCCGTCCAGCGCCGCCGCATGGGCAAAGTGCAGCGCTACGGTCGACTTGCCCGCACCGCCCTTGAAGTTGGCGATGGCCGCGCGGAAGGCGCGCTTGCCGGCGGGGCGGGGCGGCATCAGGGACTTCTTGCCGACGCGGATGCGGCGGCGCAGCTCGTTCACCTCCTCCAGGCTGAACCAGCGCTGGCGCCCGTCCTCCTCGACTTCCCCGAGGGGAAGGTTCGGGTCCGCCGCCAGCTTGCCGCGGAAAGTCGACTGGTTGATGCGGAAGATCAGCTCGGCCACCTCCCAGGAGGAGAAGCGGCGCAGCGTCTTCTCGTTGGCGGGGCTGAAGGTCTGGCGGCGGATCCAGCCCTGCATCTTGAGGGATTGGGCCTGCAGACGGGCAAGGTCGTCGTGCGTATACATATTGTGTCGGTTTCCAAGGACGCTGATTGCTTCTGTTCCTGCTTTTACGCCGGATTTGCGCTTTTGGCAAAAGCCTTGTTCACTGATAGCACGAAATGCGGAAATCCAGCCCCTGCTGGCGAATCACCGCGCGCCAAGGTGGCGCGGAGGCCACGGCCTGGCGGAGCAGGGGGCGGATATTGGGGGACATGACCCTGCGGACCCCTGCCGATTGGGGGACACGGGCGTTGGAATAGGGGACGTATAGGATGTCCCACTATACCATTGATACCCTGATTCAAGACTGCCTTTGGATCCTTCCGCCCGAGGGCGGGCGATCTGCTTGACAGAATCGCATTTCAGGACGCTAATGCCTGCAGAGTGGCGAAAGGCGTTTGGGACGGCACAAGATCTCGGCGCGGCCGGGACAGGGTGCCGGGCGACCGGCGGGCAGGAACGATGATGCAGGTGATGCGACCCGTCGGCAGGCAAGCCGCGGCAAGGAAATACGACCTGCTGTCCGCGATGATGGCGCATGCGCTGGCGGGCGATCCGCAGCGCCAGAGGCTGGTGCTGCGCCTGATGGCGCTGATCACCACCCGCTACAACTGGCAGCGCGACGAGCTGACCATGGGCCAGCGCGAGATCGCGCGACTGTGGTGCGTGGACGAACGCACCGTCAAGCGCGACATGGCGCGGCTGCGCGAAGCGGGCTGGATCGTGGTCAAGCGCCAGGGCGCGCGGGGCCGCGTGTCCGTGCTGGGCCTGGGCCTGGAACGCATCCTGCTGGACACGCGGGCGGACTGGTCCAACATCGGCGAGGATTTCACCGCCCGCATGGGCGAAGAGGCGCAGGAGGCGGGCGACCCGCCGAACGTCGTCCCGTTCCGCCGGCCCGACGGCACATCCGCGGAGGAGGGCGGTCAGGACGGGGTCTGGCCGCTGATCCGCGCGCGGCTGCGCGACGAGGACCCGGCGCTGTTCGACGCGTGGTTCGCGCCGCTGTCATCGGCGGAAGGGCAGGGGGGCGTCCTGCACCTGGTCGCGCCGTCGCGGTTCCACGCTACCTATGTGCGCACGCATCTGCTGGCCCGCCTGCAGATGGCCGCGCGGCGCAGCGACCCGACCCTGGGAGAGGTGCGCGTCACCCCGGGATGATCGGCCCGCCCGCCGGGGCGCTGTCGCAGAACTGTCACACGGATTGCGTATGACCGTCACAAAACTGCTGTAGGCACGCCGGGCAACGATCACCTCCTGAGGAGAAGACGCATGAAGACCTTTGGCCTGACCGCTTCGGCCCTGTCCGTCCTGGCCTTGACCGCCACCGCAGCCGCCGCGCGCGAACAGGTGCAGGTCGCGGGTTCGTCGACCGTGCTGCCCTATTCGACCATCGTGGCCGAGCTGTTCGGCGAGAATACCGACTTTGGCACCCCGGTCATCGAATCGGGCGGATCGTCCACCGGTCTGCGCCGCTTCTGCGAGGGCGTGGGCGAGAACACCATCGACATCGCCAATTCCAGCCGCCAGATCCGCGACAGCGAGGTCGAGGAATGCGCCGCCAACGGCGTGACCGACATCATGGAGGTGCGCATCGGCTATGACGGGATCGTCTTCGCCAGCGCGCAGTCGGGCGCAAGCTTCGCCTTCACCCCCGCCGACTGGTTCAACGCGCTGTCGGCAAAGGTCGTGCGCGACGGCGCGATCGTCGACAACACCGCGGCCAGTTGGGCCGAGGTGAACCCCGAACTGGCCGACCAGGAGATCCTGGCCTTCGTGCCGGGCACCCGTCACGGCACGCGCGAGGTCTTCGACGAGAAGGTGATCGCGCAGGGCTGCGAGGACAGCGGCGCGCTGGAGGTGTTCACCGCCGAGTTGGGCGAGGAAGAGGCCGAGGCCGCCTGCATGACGCTGCGCACCGACGGCAGGTCGGTCGACATCGACGGCGACTATACCGAGACGCTGGCCCGCATCGGGTCGTCCCCGAACGGCATCGGCGTTTTCGGGCTGTCCTTCTACGAGAACAACATGGACACGCTGCAGGTCGCGACCATGTCCGGCGTCACCCCCTCGACCGAGACGATCGCCTCGGGCGAATATCCGGTGTCGCGGCCGCTGTTCATCTATGTGAAGAAGGCGCATATCGGCGTGATCCCGGGCGTCAAGGAATTCGCCGAATTCTTCGTCTCGGACGCGATCGCGGGACCGGACGGCCCGCTGGCCGCCTATGGCCTGGTGTCGGACCCCGAGCTGGCATCGGTCCAGCAGGCCGTGGCCGACGAGACGACCATGCAGTGATGCACCCGTCCGACCGGTGCGCCGCGCCGGTCGGACATTCCCCCTGACCCATCCACCCGAGGTTGCCAGATGCCAATGTCCTGGGCCCTGCTTGCCGCGATCCTGCTGGCCGTGGCCGGATTCCTTCTGGGCCGCAGCCGCGCCCATGCGACCGCCGCACAGGACGTGCGCACCCTGCACAGCCGCCCCGCCTATCACGGCATGAACGCCGCCCTTGCGGTGATGCTGCCCGCGCTGGTGGTGCTGATCCTGGCATCGGGGCTGCGGATGTCCGGGGTGATCCCTGTCGCGTCGGGCCCCGTCGCGGGGCTGCTGGCACTGGCCGCCGCGGTCGCGGGCCTGGGCTGGGCCGTGACGCGGGCCGGCCGCGGGTTTCGTGCGCGCAATTCGGTCGAGCGTATGGTGCTGGGCCTGATGATCTTCTGTTCGATGATCGCCATCGCCACCACCATCGGCATCGTCCTGTCGCTGATCTTCGAGACGATCAGCTTCTTCCGCCAGTACAGCCTGGCCGATTTCTTCTTCAGCACCGTCTGGTCGCCGCGCTTCGAGGGCAATTCGCGCCTTGGCATGCTGCCGCTGCTGTGGGGGACGCTGTACATCAGCTTCATCGCGCTGCTGGTGGCGGTGCCCATCGGCCTGTTGGCGGCGATCTATCTGTCGGAATATGCCAGCCCCCGCCTGCGCAGCATCGCCAAGCCCGCGGTCGAGGTGCTGGCCGGCATCCCGACCATCGTCTATGGCCTGTTCGCGCTGGTGACGGTCGGGCCGATGCTGCGCGACTGGATCGCGCAGCCCCTGGGCCTGGGCAATTCCGGGTCGTCGGTGATGACCGCGGGGCTGGTCATGGGGATCATGCTGATCCCCTTCGTCAGCTCTCTGTCCGATGACATCATCAACGCGGTGCCCCAGAGCCTGCGCGACGGCGCCCTGGGCCTGGGCTCGACCCCGTCCGAGACCGTGCGCAGCGTCGTGCTGCCCGCCGCTCTGCCGGGCATCGTGGGCGCGATCCTGCTGGCCGCCAGCCGCGCCATCGGCGAGACGATGATCGTGGTCCTGGGCGCGGGCGCCGCCGCCACGATCAGCGCCAACCCGTTCGAGGCGATGACCACCATCACGGTCAAGATCGTCAGCCAGCTGACGGGCGACAACGACTTCTCCTCGCCCGAGACGCTGGTGGCCTTTGCCCTGGGGCTGACGCTGTTCGTCATCACCCTGGGCCTGAACGTCATCGCGCTTATCATCGTGCGCAAGTATCGCGAGCAGTACGAATGACCGATCATCCCCGCGCCACCGGCGCCAAGTCGCTCTATGTCCAAGACGCGCGCACCCGGCGCCGCAACGCCGCCGAGAAACGGTTCCGCGCCTATGGGCTGACGGCCATCGTCATCGCCTGCACGATGCTGGCGGTGCTGGTCTTCACCATCGTCCGCGACGGGTCGGGCGCCTTCCGCCAGACCTATCTGTCGATCCCCGTGGCGCTGGACGCGCAGGTGCTGGACCCCAAGGGCAACCGCGACCCGGCCGAGATGGCGGGCGTGCTGACGCTATCCTATGGCCAGGTGCTGGACCGGGCGCTGGATGCGGCGGTGGCGGGTCTGGACCTGCAGATCGAGGGGCTGGAGAGCGGCGACATCGACGGGCTGATCTCGCGCGATGCCTCGGCGCAGCTGCGTGACCGGGTGCTGGCCGATCCCGATCTGGTCGGGCAGACGGTGGACGTGAACGTCCTGGCGAACGGCCGCATCGACGGCTATTTCAAGGGCCGCGTCACGATGGAGACCGCGGCGCGCGACGCCAACACCTCTCCGGCGCAGCTGATGCTGGCGGACGAACTGGTCAAGGCAGGGCTGCTGGTCACGCGGTTCAACGCCGGCTTCCTGACCGCCGCCGACGCCTCCGACCAGCGCCCCGAGGCCGCGGGCGTGGGCGTGGCGATCCTGGGTTCGCTCTACATGATGCTGGTGGTGCTGGTGCTGGCGGTGCCCATCGGGGTCGCGGCCTCGATCTATCTGGAGGAGTTCGCGCCCAGGAGCCGCTGGACCGACCTGATCGAGGTCAACATCGCCAACCTGGCCGCGGTGCCGTCGATCGTGTTCGGAATCCTGGGCCTGGCCGTCTTCATCAACTTTGCGGGGCTGCCCGCATCGGCGCCCATCGTGGGCGGGCTGGTGCTGACGCTGATGACCCTGCCCACCATCATCATCGCCACCCGCGCGGCGTTGAAGGCGGTGCCGCCCTCGATCCGCGACGCGGCCCTGGGCGTCGGCGCCAGCCGCATGCAGACGGTGTTCCACCACGTCCTGCCGCTGGCCGCGCCCGGCATCCTGACCGGCACGATCATCGGCCTGGCCCAGGCCCTGGGAGAGACGGCGCCGCTGCTGCTGATCGGCATGGTGGCCTTCGTGCGCGAGTTTCCCGCCGCCCCGCCCGAGGGTCTGTTCGATCCGGCATCCGCCCTGCCGGTCCAGGTCTACAACTGGACGCAGCGCAGCGATCCGGCCTTTGTCGAGCGCGCCTCGGGCGCCATCATCGTCCTGCTGATCTTCCTTCTGTGCATGAACCTGCTGGCGATCTTCCTGCGCCGCAAGTTCGAGCGCCGCTGGTGATCGGCCCACAGGAGAGCCACCATGTATGACACCATCCGATCGGAGAGCGCCGTGAGCCAGCAGGACATCAAGATTTCCGCACGCGACGTGCAGGTCTTCTATGGCGAGAAGCAGGCGATCAAAGACCTGAACGTCGAGATCCTGGACAAGACCGTCACCGCCTTCATCGGCCCGTCGGGCTGCGGCAAGTCCACCTTCCTGCGCTGCATCAACCGCATGAACGACACGATCGACAGCGCCCGGATCGCGGGCCGGATCACCATCGACGGCGAGGACATCTATGACCGCCGCATCGACCCGGTGCAGCTGCGCGCCAAGGTCGGCATGGTCTTCCAGAAGCCGAACCCGTTCCCCAAGTCGATCTATGACAACGTGGCATACGGCCCGCGCATCCACGGCCTGGCCCGCGGCAAGGCCGAGCTGGACGAGATCGTCGAACGCTCGCTGCGCGGCGCGGCCCTGTGGAACGAGGTCAAGGACCGCCTGTCCGAGCCAGGCACGGGCCTGTCGGGCGGCCAGCAGCAGCGCCTGTGCATCGCTCGCGCGGTGGCCACGTCCCCCGAGGTGCTGCTGATGGACGAGCCCTGCAGCGCGCTGGACCCGATCGCCACCAGCCAGGTCGAGGAGCTGATCGAGCAGCTGCGCACGCAGTTTTCCGTGGTCATCGTGACCCATTCGATGCAGCAGGCCGCCCGCGTCAGCCAGAAGACCGCCTTCTTCCATCTGGGCAACCTGGTCGAATACGGTGATACCGACGACATCTTCACGAAGCCCCGGGACAGCCGGACCGAGGCCTATATCTCGGGCCGGATCGGCTGATCGAAAGGACCTGACATGAACCGCGACAAGCATATCTCCTCGGTCTTCGACCGCGACCTGGAGACGATCCAGGCGATGGTCGTCAAGATGGGCGGCATGGTCGAGGCCGCGATCACCGACGCGTCGACCGCGCTGGACACGCGCGACCAGGAGCTGGCCGACCAGGTCCGCCGCCGCGACAAGGCCATCGACGCGATGGAGAGCCAGATCAACGAGGACGCCGCCCGCCTTATCGCGCTGCGCGCCCCCACCGCGACCGACCTGCGGATGGTGCTGGCGGTGATGAAGATCTCGGCCTCGCTGGAACGGGTGGGCGATTACGCCAAGAACATGGCCAAGCGCACCGAGGTGCTGTCCCAGATGCCCGCCATCGCCGGATCGGGCATGGCGCTGCGCCGGATGAGCCAGGCGGTGAACCGGATGCTGCAGGACGCGCTGGACAGCTATATCCGCCGCGACGCCGACCTGGCCCATGACGTGCGGCAGCGCGACCTGGAGGTGGACCAGATGTACAACGCGCTGTTCCGCGAGTTCCTGACCCACATGATGGAGGACCCGCGCAACATCACCCCCTGCATGCACCTGCATTTCATCGCCAAGAACGTCGAGCGGATGGGCGACCATGCGACGTCCATCGCCGAGCAGGTGGTCTATCTGGTCACGGGCGATCTGCCCGACGAGGCGCGCCCGAAAAGCAGCAGCGTCGTGGCCCCCGCGGCGGAGGTCTGAGGGATGGCGCGCCAGGCCCCCTGCGTGCTGGTCGTCGAGGACGAGGGCGCACAGCGCGAAGTCCTGCATTACAACCTCGAGGCCGAGGGGTTCGACGTGGTCATGGCCGACAACGGCGAGGACGCGCTGCTGCTGGTGGCAGAGGAGCAGCCGGACCTGATCGTGCTGGACTGGATGCTGCCGCGTGTGTCGGGCATCGAGGTCTGCCGCCAGGTCAAGGCCGATCCTGCGACCCGCAACATCCCGATCATCATGCTGTCCGCGCGCAGCGAGGAGGTCGACCGCGTCCGCGGCCTGGAGACGGGCGCCGACGATTACGTGGTCAAACCCTATTCCGTGGTCGAGCTGCTGGCCCGCCTGCGCACCCAGCTGCGCCGCACCCGCCCTGCCACGATGGGCGAGCGGCTGACCTTTGCGGACATCATCCTGGACGCCGCCGAACACCGGGTGTTCCGCGCCGGCCAGACGCTGCATCTGGGCCCGACCGAGTTCCGGCTGCTGTCCACGATGATGGAGAAGCCGGGGCGCGTCTGGACGCGCGAACAGCTGCTGGACCGGGTCTGGGGGCGCGACATCTATGTCGACACGCGCACCATCGACGTGCATGTGGGCCGCCTGCGCAAGGCGCTGATGAAGAACGGCGGCGACGACCCGCTGCGCACCGTGCGCGGCGTGGGCTATGCCCTGGGCTGAGGCCCGGCCCTAGGCCGCCAGCCCCGCATAGATGCCGCCCTGGGACAGCAGGTCGGCATGGCTGCCCATCTCGACCACGCGGCCCCGGTCCATGACCACGATGCGGTCGGCGTTCCGGATCGTGCCCAGCCTGTGGGCGATCACCAGCGTGGTGCGGCCCACCGACAGGGCGTCCAGCGCCGACTGGATCTCGCGTTCGGTCTGGCTGTCCAGGGCGCTGGTCGCCTCGTCCAGGATCAGGATCGGCGGGTTCTTCAGGAAGGCCCGCGCGATGGCCACGCGCTGCTTCTGCCCGCCCGACAGCATCACCCCGCGTTCGCCCACGACCGTGTCCAGGCCCTGCGGCAGGCCTTCGATCATCTGCGCCAGCTGCGCCTTGGCGGCGGCCTGCGCGATCTCCATGTCCGAGGCGTCCAGGCGGCCATAGGCGATGTTCTCGCGCAGCGTGCCGCCGAACAGGAACACGTCCTGGCTGACCAGGCCGATCTGGCGGCGCAGGCTGTGCAGGCGCATCGCGGGCAGGTCCATCCCGTCCACGACGATGCGCCCCTGGCTGGGTTCGTAGAACCGCGGCAGCAGCGCCAGCAGCGTGGTCTTGCCCGCGCCCGAGGGGCCGACGAAGGCCACCGTCTCTCCGGCGCGGATGTCCAGGTCGATCCCCGACAGGATCGGGCGGTCGGGGTCATAGGCAAAGCCCACCCCCTCGAACCGGATGTCGCCGCGCAGGACGGGGGCGTCGATCGCATCGGGGGCGTCGGCGATCTCGGGGTCGGTGGCCAGCAGCTCCTGATAGCGGCGGAATCCGGCGATGCCGCGGGGATAGGTCTCGATCACCGCGGCGATCTTCTCCAGCGGGCGATAGAAGACGCCCACCAGCAGCAGGAAGCCCACGAAGCCGCCGGTGGTCAGCTCGCCCGACAGCACGAAGCCCGCGCCCATGACCATGACGATGACCTGCACCAGCCGCAGGCCCATGTACTGCAGCGCGCTGGACGCCGCCATCACGCGATACGCGTCCAGCTTGGCCTGGCGATAGCGGGCGTTGTCGGCGGCGAAGAGATGGCTTTCATGCGCCTCGTTGCCGAAGGCCTGCACCACGCGGACACCGCCAAGGGTCTCCTCCAGGCGCACGTTGAAATCGCCGACGCGGGAATAGATCGCGCGCCAGGTCGCCGTCATCCGCCCGCCATAGACGATCACCAGGGCCAGCATGGCCGGCACGATCAGCGCCACGATGACCGCCAGCTGCGGGTTGATCCAGAACATCAGCAGGAATGCGCCGACAAAGGTCATAAGCGCGATGAAGGCGTCCTCGGGGCCGTGATGGGCGACCTCTCCGATCTCCTCCAGGTCGCGGGTGACGCGGGCGACCAGCTTGCCGGTGCGCGCACGGTCGTACCAGCGCCAGGACAGCCGCGTCAGGTGGTCGAAGGCGCGGGCCCGCATCGCGGTCTCGATGTTGATGCCCAGCTTGTGCCCCCAATAGATCACCACCGTCAGCAGCCCGGCATTGACCGCATAAAGCGCCAGCAGCCCCCCCGCCGCGGCCAGGGTCAGCGTCCAGTCGCCCTGCGGCAGCAGGTGGTCGATGAAGGCGGTGACGGCCAGCGGAAAGGCCAGCTCCAGCAGACCCGAGACGACCGCGCAGCCGAAATCCAGCCAGAACAGGCCCAGATGCGGACGGTAATAGGAAAAGAACTGTTTCAGCATGCGGCCTCTCAGGCGGGGATGGCGACGGGGCGTCCGTCGGGGCGGGTCAGGACCTGCATCGGCAGGCCATAGATGTCGTGCAGCGTGTCGGGGCGCATCAGGGCGTCCGGGCCGCCCTGCCAGACCAGCCGCCCGGCCTTGAGCGCCACGACATGGTCGCAGAACCGCGCGGCCATGTTGACGTCGTGCAGCACGATGACGGCGCTGCGCCCCTGGTCGTGGCACATCGCGGCGACCAGGGCCAGCACCTCGACCTGGTGGGCGATGTCCAGCGCGCTGATCGGTTCGTCCAGCAGCAGCGTGCCCGCCTGCTGCGCGACCATCATGGCCAGCCAGACGCGCTGGCGTTCGCCGCCCGACAGGGTGTCGACCAGCCGATCGGCAAAGCCCGCGACCCCGCATTCGTCCAGGGCGCGGGCGACGGCGGCATGATCGGCGGGGCCGAAGCGGCCCAGGGCGCCGTGCCAGGGATAGCGGCCAAGGGCCACCAGTTCGCGCACCAGCATGCCATCGGCCGGGGGCGTGGTCTGGGGCAGGAAGGCCATGCGGCGGGCCAGGTCGCGGGCGGGCCAGTCGGCCAGGGCGCGCCCCTCGAACCGGGCGGTGCCGCCTGCCGGGACCTGTCGGGCCAGCGCGCGCAGCAGGGTGGATTTGCCGGACCCGTTATGACCGATCAGCGCGGTCGCCCGGCCCGCGGGCAGGTCCAGCGTGATGTCGTCCAGCAGCCGGCGACCGGGGACGTCGACCGACAGGCCAGACAGGTGAAAGAGCGTCATCGATGCCTCGTCATCAGCCAGATCAGCCAGGGCGCCCCGATCAGCGAGGCGAACAGCCCAAGCGGCAGTTCATAGGGAAAGCCCGCCATGCGCGCGCCGAAATCGGCGGCCAGCATCAGCCCCGCCCCGATCAGCGCCGATCCCGTCAGGTGGTCGGCCGGGCGGGCCAGGCCGATGCGGCGGGAAAGATGCGGGGCCATCAGCCCGACGAAGGACAAAGGGCCCGTGACCATCGTCGCGGCCCCCGTGGCCAGCCCCGCCAGCACGATCAGCGCCAGTCGCGCGGGCGGCAGGCCCAGCCCCAGGCCGCGCGCGACCCCCGCCCCAAGCGGCAGCAGCGCTAGCCAGCGGCGCAGGGCCAGCGCGGCCAGCCAGACGGCCACGGCCAAGCCCGCCAGCGCGACGGCCCCCGCCATCGGCACGGAGGCCGCAGATCCCGACAGCCAGGACAGGATCGCCCAAGCCCGTGCATCGCCCACCGCCATCATCGCCGACAGCACGGCCGAGGCCAGGGCCGACACCGCGATGCCTGCCAGCAGCACGCGTTCCGCCGGCATGTCGCGGCGCGCGGTAAAGGCCACCAGCACCGCCAGGGCCAGCGCGCCCCCCGCCATCGTCCCAAGTGCCAGCGCCAGCGCGCCAGGGGCGGCCAGGCCAAAGACCACCGCCGCATAGCCAAGCGAGGCGCCGCCCGACACGCCCAGCACCTCGGGCGAGGCCAGGGGGTTCGCGGTCAGCCGCTGCAGGATCGCCCCGGCCAGTGCCAGCGCCGCCCCCGACGCCGCCGCCGCCAGCAGGCGGGGCAGGCGCATGGGCAGAAACGCCGCCAGGTTCGCACGGTCCAGCACCGCCCAGCCCCCCGGCACCCGCCCGATCCACAACAGGACCAGCCCCGCCAGGACCAAAGCCACCGCCATCGCCGCCAGCAGCGGCCCCGGACGGGACAGCCGCGGGGCAGGGCGGTCGCCCGACTCCGCGCCGGGCGGGGACGTGCCCCGCAGCCGCGGCAGCAGCCAGATCAGCAGCGGCCCACCGACCAGCCCGGTCAGCGCGCCGGTGGGAAACATCTCGGCCCCCAGGCCCGCCAGGGCCAGCACCAACCCGTCGCAGATCGACAGGATCAGTGCGCCCAGGACCGGCGACCAGGCCAGCAGGCCGGGGATGGTCCGCACCCCCAGGCTGCGCGCCAGGGCAGGCGCCGCCAGCCCGACAAAGCCGATCAGCCCCAGTTCCGCAGACACGGCCGCGGCCAGCACGACCGCGACGGCCACCGCCGCCAGCCGCATCGCGGCGACGTTCAGCCCCAGGCCCTGCGCGCCCTCGGCCCCCAAGGACAGCAGGCGCAGCGGACGGGCCAGCACTGCTGCGGCCAAGCCACCCAAGGCCAGCACCCCGGCCAGCGCGGCGACCCCCGACCAGTCCTGCTGGACCAGCGAGCCGCCGTTCCAGATGACCAGCGACAGCAGGTACTGTCCCTGCGCCAGCGTGACCGCCCCGGCGACCGCACTGGCGGTCAGCCCGACCAGCATGCCCGCGATGACCATCGTCACCGGCTGAAAGCCGCGCCGCGCGCCGATGGCCAGCACCAGCGCCGCCGCCGCGCCCGCGCCCGCCATGGCGACGGGCCAGCGCCCGCCCTCCAGCAGGGTCGGGGACAGGATCGTGGCCAGGACCAGTGCCAGCTGCGCGCCCGCGCTGATGCCAAGCGTCGTGGGATCGGCCACCGGGTTGCGCAGCACCACCTGCAGGATCGCCCCCGACAGGCCCAGCATCGCCCCCGCCAGCAGCGCGATGACCCCGCGCGGCATCAGGCCATAGGCCATGCGGATCTGATCCAGGCTCATCGCCTGCGGATCCCAGGGCAGGGCGGGCAGGGGCAGCGTGCGCGCGGCCATCAGCCACAGCGCAAGGGCGATCAGCGCCGCGCAGGGCGCAAGGGTCCGGGTCCTCATCGCCTCAGGCCTCCAGCGCGCGGGCCAGCAGGTCGCCAAAGCGCAGCGCGGCGGGCACCCCGCCAAAGGCGTTCATCCGCGGCAGGTGGTGCACGCGGCCCTGCGCCACCTGCGGCAGGGCCTGCCACAGCCGGCTGCGGGACAGCGCGCCTTGCGCCTGCGGCGGGATGGGGCCGGCGATGATCAGCCGCGCGTCGGGCATGTCGGCCAGGCGTTCAAGGGGAACCGGGGCCAGGAAGCTGAAGGCCGTCGCCTCGGACCAGGCGTTGCGCAGGCCGATGCGGGTCAGGGTGCTGCCGAAGAGGCTGTCAAAGCCGAAGGCGCGCAGGTGGCGCGCATCGCCGATATCGACCAGCGCCAACGGCCGGTCGGCATGGCGCGCGACCCGCGAGGCCAGCAGGTCCAGATGCGCGTTGGCCCGCGCCCGCGCCCGGCCGCCCGCGGCGGGATCGCCGATCTGCCGCGCCAGCGCGTCCAGCGCGTCCATCGCCTTGGGCAGCGGCGCCGCGCCCGGCTGATAGAAGGGCAGGGACAGGACCGGGGCGATCGCCTCCATCCGCGCCTGATAGCGGGTGTAATAGGGAGAGCTGAGGATCAGCGTGGGGCGGACCAGCTGCAGCAGTTCGAAATTCGGCGCGCCGCGCAGGCCCAGGTCGGTGACCGTGTCGGGGATGGCGGGGACGCCCACATCGGCGCGAAAGCGGATCAGCTCGGCCGCGGCGACCGGCATGTGGCCCAGGGCGGTCGCGGTCTCCAGCATCGCCCAGTCAATCGCGGCCAGGCGCGGGCCCGCCTCTGCGCGCAAAGGCAGGCCCGCCGCCAGCAGGATGCCGGCGGCGGTCAGAAAGGCGCGGCGGTCGGGCCGGGGCGATATGGCCCCGCGCCCTACCACGTGTAGGCGACCTTGGCGGCGACGCTGCGCCCTTCGCCGTAGTAGCAACCGAAGGAGCCGCAATTGGCGAGATAGACCTCGTCGGTGACGTTGTTCAGGTTCACGCTGGCCTCGATGTTGCCGCGGGTATAGGTCGCGGCCAGATCGACCAGGGTTACGCTGTCCAGGTCGAACGTGTTCCCGAAATCGCCCTTGCGTTCGCCGATATGGCGGATGCCGCCCCCGGCGCGCAGCCCGTTCCCGAAATCGCGGTCCAGCCACAGGCTGGCCAGATGGCGCGGCGCGTTGGGCATTTCCAGCCCGTCCTCTGGGCCGCCCTTCTGCTCGGTCTCGTTGAAGGCATAGCTGGCGCGCAGGTCCCATGCGGCGCTCAGCGCGGCGGTGGCCTCCAGTTCCAACCCCTTGGAGCGAACCTCGCCCACCTGGCGGCGGCGCCCCTGGCCAAGGTTGCGCACCAGGTTCTGTTGGGTCAGGTCATAGACGGCGGCGCTGAACAGCCCGTCAAAGCCCGCGGGCTGATACTTGACCCCAACTTCCCACTGCTTGCCCTCGGTCGGGTCCAGCGTCTCTCCGGTGGTGTCGTCGATGCCAATGGTCGGGTCGAACGAGGTCGAATAGCTGGCATAGGGCATCACGCCGTTCGCCAGGACATAGCCCAGGCCAACCCGGCCCGTGGTCGCGCTGTCGGACTGGTCGATGGGGGTGTCGCCGTCAAAGTTCGTGAACATCGTCCCCGTCTGTTCGGTCCAATCCTGACGGATGGCCAGGCTGCCGCGCCAGTTGCCGACGGTGATCTCGTCCTGGGCATAGAGGCCGACCTGCTTCTGGCTGATGTCGGAGATGCTGGTGTACCAGGCCGGCGTCGCAGGCAGCCCGCCATAGACCGGGTCGGAAGCGTCGATGGGCTGGCCGAAGAAGAACTGCGTTGTCGTGTCGGCATCGTACTGCCGGATGTCCAGCCCCAAGAGCAGGTCATGCGTCACGCTGCCGGTGGTGATGCTGTTCGACAAGCGGGTGTCCAGGTTCAGGCCTGTCGTGGATTCGTCCTGGAAGTTCGCGCCGCGCGTGACCGACAGGCCGTCGTCGGTCAGGCCGCTGACATAATGTCCGGTATAGGTCCAGTCGAACCGTTCGGCTCGAAAGCCCTGCGAAAGGGTCCAGCCGTTGTCCATCTGGTGGCTGATCTCGATGCCCAGGTTCGCCATATCGCGGTCGCTGTCGTCGAAGCCCGGTTCTCCGAAATAGGTGTCGCGCAGGGCCTTGCCGTCGCCGGTCTGCGTCAGCGCAAAGGGTACGCCGGGGGGCGAGATGGGCGCGTCCTTGGTATAGGACGCGATCACGTCCACGGTCGTCGCGTCGTCGGGCGCATAGCGCAGCGCCGCGCCCAGATAGCCGCGTTCGTTGGTCAGTTCGCGAATCTGCGTCTTGCTGTCGCGCAGGATGCCGGTCAGGCGCCAGGACAGGGTCGGGCTTGCCACGCGGTTCAGGTCGAAGAAGGTCTGCGCGCTGTCATTGCTGTCATAGCCCAGACCGGCTTCCGAAAAATCGAAATCCTGTGCGCGCTTCTGAACCTGGTTGATGATCCCGGCGGGCGACCCGGCCCCGTAAAGGGACGAATTCGGGCCCTTGAGAACCTCGACCTGCTGCAGGCCATAGACCTCGAAGGCAGGCGATCCGAAATCGCGCAACTGGCGCAGGCCGTTCACGTATTGCGAACCGCGCGCCTCGAAACCGCGCACGGTGGGGCTGTCGAAACGGGGGTCCGCGCCGAAGGGCTGGCCCACGACGCCCGCGGTGTAGTTCAGCGCCTGGCCCAGGGTCTGCGCGCCCTGATCCTCGATCTGCTGGCTGGTCACGACCGAGATCGACTGCTGCGTCTCGGCCACGGGGGTGTTCGATTTCGTGGCGACCTGGGCCTGTCCGCCGACATAGCCGTCCGCCTGGACGGACGCGTCCGAGGACGCTGTCAGCACGATCTCGTCCAGCAGGATCGGCTCCGCGGCCTGCTGGGACCAAGCCACGCCGGACGACAGGGCAAGAAGGCTGGCACCGGCCAGAAGGAAGATACGGGGCTCTACGGACATGATGGCCTGCTGGATTGACACGTTTGGGCGTATCTGATCTTTTCTGTCAGATTCGTCAATCTGCCAATCCGGCTGTCGAATTCATATTTCCGACTTTTTGACTTTCCAGCCACGGACCCTGCCCATGTCGCATCTGCGCAGTCATCACGGAACCGGCCTGATCCCCCGTGCCAGCGGGGCCGCGGTCGCGGCGCTGAAGGCGCGGGCCGCGATGTGGGAGGCGCCGCTGGTCGAGGACGAGGCGGGTCTCAGCCTGCTGATCTGGGGGTCCGAGCTGCGCCTGACGCGCCAGGCCGACGCGCTGCGCATCGACCTTCTGGCGCCCGAGGACCGGCTGGTCGGCATCCTGCGCGACAGCGCGACCGAGATCCTGGCCGAGGCGGGGGTCGAGGTCGCGTGGGACGATGTCGATGCGGGCGCGCTGGCACCGGGGCTTGCGCTGCTGCGGGTAGCGGGGGTGTCGCGCCCCGTGCCGGGGTTCCTGCGCGTGCGGCTGGCGGGACCGCAGGCCGGGCAGTTCGCGCAGGGCGGTTATCACTTTCGCCTGCTGCTGCCGCCGGCGGGGCGGGCGGCCATCTGGCCGCGCGTGGCTGCCAGCGGACGCACCGTCTGGCCCGACGGGGCGGACTCGCTGCACCGGCCGGTCTATACCGTGGTGGATCACGGGCCGGGCTGGCTGGATTTCGACATCTTCTGTCATCCGGGCAGCCCGACCTGTGACTGGGCGCAGGGCGCGCCCCTGGGCCAGCAGGTCGGCGCCATCGGCCCCGGGGGCGGCAGCTGTCCCGACACCGATCGGCTGTGGCTGTTCGGCGACCAGACCGCGATGCCCGCCATCACCCGCATGCTGGCCGAGACGCGCGGCACGGCCCGCGCGGTCCTGTGCTGTGACGCGGCCGACCTGGGCGCGCTGGCGGATGATTTGCGGGTCACGCGCTGCGACGACCTGATGGCCGCGCTTGAGGCGATGCCGGACCCCGCGGGCGGGCATGTCTGGTTCGCGGCCGACGCGGCGCGCGCCCGCGCCGCGCGCAGCCACCTCCTGGCCCGCGGCCTGACCAAGACCCAGTTCACCGCCGCCGCCTATTGGTCGCGCGCAGAAGCCTGAAAAAGAACGCAGGTCTGCCCGGACGGGCGCGGCGCGGAACGCTGTCGCGTCGTCCGGCGCGACCCGCGACCGGGCGTTTCGCAGGTCGCGCACCGGACGGAACGGCGGCCTGCATCGGTGCCCCGCGGGCGGGGTCGCGGCCCCTTGCCCGGTGCCCCGCCGCGGCCTAGCTGGCAGGGACAGCGAAGGGGTGCGCCGATGTCGATCGAAATTGCAGGACTGACCAAGCGGTTCGACCGGACCGATGTCCTGCGCGGCATCGATCTGTCGGTCGAACCCGGAGAGCTTCTGGCGCTGCTGGGCCCGTCCGGATCGGGCAAGACCACGCTTCTGAAGATCATCGCCGGGCTGGAATGGCCCGATGCTGGGCGGTTACGGGTGGAGGGGCAGGACTGGCTGGCGCTGGCCGCGCGCGAGCGGCGCATCGGCTTCGTCTTTCAGCATTACGCCCTGTTCCCGCATATGACGGTGCGCGACAATATCGGCTTCGGCCTGTCCGTCCTGCCGCGCGGTCAGCGGCCCACCCGCGCCCAGATCGCCGCCCGCGCGGACGAGCTGATGGCGTTCCTGCAGATCGACCACCTGGCCGACCGCTTTCCGGGGCAGCTGTCGGGCGGTCAGCGTCAGCGGGTGGCGCTTGGCCGCGCGCTGGCGATCAAGCCGCGGGTGCTGCTGCTGGACGAGCCCTTCGGCGCGCTGGACGCCGCCATCCGCCGCGACCTGCGCCGCTGGCTGCGCGGTGTGCATGAGGCGACCGGATCGACCACGATCTTCGTGACCCACGACCAGGAGGAGGCCTTCGAGCTGGCCGACCGCGTGGTGGTCATGGGCGAGGGCCGGATCGAGCAGATCGGCCATGCCGACGCCATCCACGACGCGCCCGCCACCCCCTTCGTCGCGCGCTTCATGGGGGCGACGGTGCAGCTGCCCGTCACCGTCATGGGGGGCCGCGCGCAGGGGCCGGGTCTGGACCTGTCGGCGCTGCCGCAGGTGGCGCTGCGCGACGGCCCGGCGCAGCTGTTTGCGCGCCCCGCCGATCTGCGCGTCGCGCCGGACGCCGACGGGCCGTGGCGCGTCCAGACCCTGGCCAGCACCGGCGCCGAGCTGCGCCTGACCGTCGCCCATCCGGGCGGCGCCGAGGCCGAGATCCAGATGCCCCGCCGCGGCGCCCCGACGCTGAGCCGCGGCGCCCCCGTCACGCTGGCCGTCCAGGCCGCCACGATCTTTGCCGATGCCCCGATTGAGAAGGAAACCGCCCGATGAGACTGCCCTTGATCGCCACCGCCCTGGCCCTGACCCTGTCCGGCCCCGCCCTTGCGCAGGACAAGCTGCTGAACGTCAGCTATGACATCGCGCGCGAACTGTTCGAGGCGCTGAACCCCGTCTTTGCCGAGAAGTGGCAGGCCGATACCGGGCGCAGCCTGACCATCGACATGTCGCATGGCGGATCGTCGCGCCAGGCCCGCGCCATCCTGGAGGGGCTGCCGGCCGATGTCGTGACCTTCAACCAAGAGACCGACGTGGACGTGCTGGCCGACGGCGGCCTCTTGCCCGAGGACTGGCGCGACGCGCTGCCGAACGGGGCGTCGCCCTATTACTCGCTGCCCGCCTTCCTGGTGCGCGAGGGCAACCCCAAGGGGATCGAGGATTGGGACGACCTGGCCCGCGATGACGTGGCCCCGGTCTTCCCCAACCCCAAGACCAGCGGCAATGCGCGCTATACCTATCTGGCGGCCTATGCCTATGCGCTGGCCCAGAACGGCGGCGACCAGGCGGCGGCGCAGGAATTCGTGCGCGCCGTCTTTGACAACGTGCCGGTCTTTGACACGGGCGGGCGCGCGGCCACCCAGACCTTCGCCGAACGGGGCATCGGCGACGTGCTGGTGACCTTCGAGGCCGAGACCGGCCAGATCGCCAAGCAGTACGAGGCGCAGGGGTTCGAACGCGTGACGCCCTCGATGAGCCTCTTCGCGGCCTTCCCCGTGGCCGTGGTCGCCGAGAATGCCGAGGACAACGGCACGACCGAGCTGGCCACCGCCTATCTGGACTGGCTCTACACCCCCGAGGCGCAGCGCATCCTGGCCCAGAACTACTATCGCGTCACTGATGAGACCGTCGCCGCGGAAGTCGCCGACACCCAGGCCCCGGTGGAACTGGTCACCGTGGACGACGTTTTCGGCGGATGGGACCGCGTGCGCGAGGAGCACCTGGCCGACGGAGCGATCTTGGACCAGGTCTTCGTGAACCGATGACCACGGCCACGGCCATGGCCCCGATCCGCGCCAAGCGCGTCCTGCCCGGCTTCACGCTCAGCTTGGGCACGACGCTGTTGTACCTGGTGCTGATCGTCCTGATACCCATCGCGGCGCTGATCCTGAAGGGCGCGCAGATCGGGCCCGCGGGTTTCTGGGCCATCGTCAGCAGCGACCGGGCGCTGGCCGCGTTCCGCGTCACGCTGACGGCGGCGGCCATCGCCACGGCCTTCAACGCGGTCTATGGCCTGCTGATGGCCTGGGTTCTGGTGCGCCACGATTTCCCGGGCAAGCGCATCCTGGACGCGCTGATGGACGTGCCCTTTGCGCTGCCCACCGCGGTGGCAGGGCTGTCGCTGACGGCGCTGTTCTCGGCCAACGGCTGGTTCGGGCAGGTGCTGCACCCCTTGGGCGTGCCGGTGGTCTACACGGTGCTGGGCATCGCGCTGGCCATGGCCTTCACCTCGATCCCCTTCGTGGTGCGTACGGTCCAGCCGGTGCTGGAGGATCTGGACCCCGCGCTGGAACAGGCGGCCGAGACCCTTGGCGCGACGCCGTGGCAATCCTTCGCCCGCGTGGTCTTTCCCGCCATCCTGCCCGCCTGGCTGGCCGGCTGCACGACCGCGTTTGCCCGGTCCCTGGGCGAGTTCGGCGCGATCGTCTTCATCGCCGGCAACCTGCCCGGACAGACCGAGATCGCGGCGCTCCTGGCCTTCATCCGGCTGGAGGAGTTCGACTATAACGGCGCGGCGGCCATCGCGCTGGTCCTCTTGGGCTTTGCGCTGCTGCTGCTGGTCCTGTCGAACATCCTGCAATCCTGGGCCGCCCGCCACCGCGAGGCCACCCGATGACGCCGCGTCGCCCCGCCCGGTCGGGCCGCCTGCTGGTGGCAACGGCCGTGGTGCTGACTCTGCTGATCGTGGTGGCGCCGCTGGTCTTCATCTTTGCCCGCGCCTTTTCCGAAGGCTGGCGGGTCTATGCCGACACCATCCTGCATCCCGATACGCTGCACGCCATCTGGCTGACCAGCCTGGTCGCGCTGATCGTGGTGCCGATCAACATCGCCTTCGGCATCGCCGCCGCATGGGCGGTGGCCAAGCACCGCTTCTGGGGGCGCGGCATCCTGGTCACCATGATCGAGATCCCGTTCTCTATCTCTCCGATCATCGCGGGGATCTGCTATCTGCTGCTCTATGGCCGCCAGGGGCTGCTGGGGCCGTGGCTGCGCGAGGTCGACCTGCAGGTCATGTTCGCGCTGCCGGGCATCGTGCTGGTGACGCTGTTCGTGACCGCACCCTTTGTCGCGCGCGAGGTGCTGCCCCTGATGCAGGCGCAGGGGACCGATCAGGAACAGGCGGCGGTGACGCTTGGCGCGTCGGGCTGGCAGGTGTTCCGCCGCGTGACCCTGCCCAACATCAGGTGGGCGCTGCTGTACGGTGCGGTCCTGTGCACGGCGCGCGCGGTGGGCGAATTCGGGGGCGTGTCCGTGGTGTCGGGCAACATTCGCGGCCAGACCAACACGCTGCCCCTACATATCGAGCTGCTGTTCAACGACCTGAACGCGGTGGGCGCCTTTGCGGCGGCCTCGACCCTGACCCTGCTGGCGCTGGTCGCGCTGGTCCTAAAGGCGGTGCTGGAGGGGCGGCGCGGCTGAGGGCCCCGCTTGCCCCCGCGGGGCGCCGGGCATAGCGTGGGGTCCAACGCATCAGCCGAGGACATCATGACCCATCACGGCCAGGAACTGAGATCGACGATCACGCCCGACGGAACGCTGCGGGTGCATCTGGAGCCCGTCACCCATCCCGACCCCGGTCCCGGCCAGCTGCTGGTGCGGATCGAGGCGGCGCCGATCAACCCGTCGGACCTGGGGCTGCTGTTCGGGCCCGCCGACATGGACAGCCTCGCCGCAGGGGGCACCCCCGACGCCCCGGTCCTGACCGCCACGGTTCCCCCCGCCGCGATGCCCGCGATGAAGGCCCGCATCGGCCAGTCGCTGCCCGTGGGCAACGAAGGCGCGGGCACCGTCATCGCCGCCGGCCCCGACCTGTCCCATCTGGTGGGCAAGCGCGTGGCGATGATCGGGGGGGCGATGTATGCGGACCTGCGCCTGATCGGGCTGGAGGCCTGCATCGTGCTGCCCGACGGCGCGACCGCGGAACAGGGCGCGTCGCTGTTCGTGAACCCGCTGACCGCGCTCGGCTTTGTCGAGACGATGCGGGCCGAGGGGCACAGCGCCATCGTCCATGCCCCGGCCGCGTCGAACCTGGGCCAGATGCTGGTGCGCATCTGCAAGGATGACGGGATCGGGCTGGTCAACATCGTGCGCAGCCAGGACCAGGTCCGGCTGCTGCGCGATCTGGGCGCGGTCCATGTCGTCGACAGCAGCAGCGACAGCTTTCGTGCCGATCTGGAACAGGCGATCGAGGTCACCGGCGCGACGCTGGCCTTCGATGCCATCGGCGGCGGAGAGATGACAAGCACCATCCTGAACGCGATGGAGGCGGTGGCCGCGCGCAAGATGGACAGCTATGACCGGTACGGGTCGGACGTGATGAAGCAGGTCTATGTCTATGGCGCGCTGGACACGGGGCCGACGGTGCTGCGCCGCGGATTCGGGTTCAGCTGGCGCATCGGCGGCTGGCTGCTGTTCCACATGCTGCGCCGCACCGACACGGCGATCACCCAGAGGATGCGCGAACGGGTCGCGGCGGAAATGACCACGACCTTTGCCAGCCATTATTCCGAACGCCTGACCCTGCGCGAGGCGCTGTCGCCGGATGCGGCCCGCGCCTATGTCCGCAAGGCCACGGGGGCCAAGTACCTGATCACCGGCCCGCGCCCCTAGGCGCAGGTCGAGGTCGCGATCACCGGGAACAGCGTCACCAGGGTCGAGACGAACCCGATCCAGGCCCCCATGGTGATCAGCTGCCGCGGGCGCCCCCGGCCCGCGGGCATGACCCGGATCAGCACCAGGTGCAGGATCAACCCCGTGCCCCATGCCAGCCACATCGCCATGTGGTGCCAGTCGGCGATGGGGGCGGGGCGGTCGGTCCAGCCCAGGTTGCAGCCCGCGCCGTGCAGCGCATAGACCAGCAGGAACATCGCTGCCCACAGGATCGGCCCGGCCAGGGCGCGCCACAGCCAGTTCATGACAGCACCTCCTGCGCGGCGACCAGGGTCAGCGACACGGCCGAGGTGCCCAGCCAGAAGGACTGGAACAGCTGCCAGATCGGGGCGGCGCCTCGGCGCGCCCAGCTGGTGCGGCCACCGCGGGCATCGGCCAGGCTGCGCAGGGCCAGCATCGCCGTGACGACGCCGTGGAACACCGCAAAGCCCAGGATCACCGCGCGCAACGCGTCGCGTGCGTGCCGGCGCGGGTCATCCAGCCCCAGGGCCAGCCCCGCCAACGCCACCAGCGCGACCAGGCAGGCGGCCAGTCCGATCCCGGCCCATGTGGTGCCCGCCGCCCGGTCGCGCAGCGCCTCGGCCCGGTGGGCGGCGATCAGGCCGACCGCCATCGCCGCCAGGGCCAGTGCCGCCATGACCGCCATCGGCAGGGTCGACAGGCCGCTGGCCGGGGCCGGCCATGCGGGGGCCACGACCGACAGAAAGCCCACCCCGAACAGCAGCGATGCGTACAGCGTCCCGTCCGCCAGAAGCAGCGCCACCGTTCCCGTGCGGGCCAGTGTGTTGCGGGTCTGCCAATGCAGCGGCAGGGTCAGGCCCGGTGCCACCCGAACGTCGGGGTGATCGGTCGTCGATCCCATGATGTCGCCCCATTTCCATGCCGCGATCAGGGTCAGCACGATGCCCACGGGCGCCAGCCAGTAGAGCCCGGCCAGCACCGCCCCGAAGAAGCTGCCGATGGCGGCAGAGGTGAACAACGGCAGCATGGTGCTTTTGGCCAGGACGGCGACGTGGTCGGGCCGACCGCTGCCGGCGTCCAGGGCCAGTGTCTCTCGCAGGTCACGCGGCGCGCCGGGCAGCAACCCCTCGCCCCGCGCCAGGGGCAGCAGGGCCGAGGAATCGGGCTGGCGCGGGCCGGGCAGCGAGGCGAAGTTGTAGGACGGGGCGGGCACGGGCATCGCCCAGTCCAGCGTGGGCGCGCCCCAGGGGTTGCGCCAGCTGCGCCGCCCGAACAGCCACTGCATCACCACGTCGAAGGCGAACAGCGCAAAGCCCGCCGACATGATCATGCCGAAGATCGACGAGATCAGGTTCAGCCATTCCCATTCCGGGTTGTTGGGATAGACCGCGACGCGGCGCGGCATGCCCAGAAGGCCGGTCAGGTGCATCAGGAAGAACGTACCGTGAAATCCGATGAGGATCAGCCAGAACGCCGATTCCCCCAGGCCCCGCACCCGCCAGCGCCCGCAGATCAGCGGCATCCAGTAGCTGACCGCGGCCAGCATCGGAAAGACGAAGCCGCCGACCAGCACGTAATGAAGGTGCGCGGTGACGAAGGCGGTGTCATGCGCCTGCCAGTTGAACGGCACCATGGCCAGCATCACGCCGGTCAGCCCGCCCAGCACGAAGGTCAAGAAGAACCCCATGACATACAGCATGGGCAGGCGGAAGCTGACCTTGCCGTCCCACAGCGTGCCGATCCAGGCAAAGACCTGGATTGCCGTGGGGACCGCCACCAGAGCCGATGCCGCGCTGAAGAAGGCCAGCGCCATGTGCGGAATGCCCACCGTGAACATGTGGTGGACCCACAGGCCAAAAGAGAGGAACACCAGCCCCGCGATGGCGGCGACGATCGCGCCGTATCCCAGGATCGTGGTGCGCGACATGATCGGGATGATCGTGGACAGCGCGCCCGCGGCGGGCAGGAAGATGATATAGACCTCGGGGTGGCCGAACAGCCAGAACAGGTGCTGCCACAGCAGCGGGTCGCCACCCCGCGCGATGTCGAAGAACGGCCAGTCGAAGGCGCGCTGCACCTCCAGCAGGATCGACCCCAGGATCAGCGGCGGAAAGCCCACCAGCATCATCACAGCCGTGCCCAGCAGGTACCAGCCCATCAGCGGCATCCGGGTCAGCGGCATATGCGCGGCGCGGCAGCGCAGGATGGTCACGGTGATCTCGACCGCGGCGGCCATGGCGCTGATCTCGACGAAGGTCACGCCCAACAGCCAGACATCGGCGTTGATGCCCGGGGTGTGGGTGCTGTCGGCCAGTGGCACGTACATGAACCACCCGCCATCGGGGGCCACGCCCGCCACCAGCGACAGCACGATCACCGTGCCCCCGAACAGATAGCACCAGTAGCCCAGGGCCGACAGCCGGGGGAACGCCATGTCCCGTGCGCCCAGGATCTTTGGCAGCAGCCACAGGGCCAGCCCCTCCAGCATGGGGATGGCGAACAGGAACATCATGATGCTGCCGTGCATCGTGAAGATCTGGTTGTACAACTCGACATCCAGGAAGGCGCCGTCGCGGGTCGCCAGCTGTGCGCGGATCAGCATCGCCAGAACGCCGCCGATGGCGAAGAACACGAAGGACGTCGCCATGAAACGCAGGCCGATCGTGCCGTGGTTGACCGAGGTGAAGAACCCCCGCCATCCCGGCTCGTCCGACCAGGTGCGGTCCAGCTGACGGTGCAGGGCCAGCGCGCGCTGTGGCGCGTTGGGGGCCACGTCGCTGGCGGGGTCGAACATCGGGTCCATCGGGGCGATGGTCCGGCCGCCCTGCGGCTGCGGATCGGTCATGGGCGGGTCTCCGGGATCAGGGCGCCCGACATGTCGGGCATCGGGCCGTTCGGGTCATAGGCCACGACGGTGAAACGCATGAAGCTGTGCCCGGTGCCGCAGAATTCGGCGCACAGGCCCTCGTAGGTGCCGGGCTGGTCGGCGCGCAGGCGGTGGATGTTCTGGTGGCCGGGGATGGCGTCCATCTTGCCGCCCAGTTGCGGCACCCAGAAGCTGTGGATGACGTCCTGGGCGGTGATGACCACGTCGAAATCCTGTCCCGCCGGCACATACAGCGTATCGCGGGTCTGCACGATGGCGCCGTCGGGACCGGGCTGGTCGAACCGCCATTCCCATTGCGCGGCATGGGCCTGGACGCGGGGGACGTCGTCGGCGCGCGCCAGCATCCCCTCTCCCAGCCACAACGAAAACCCCAGGAGGACGACCAGCACCGACATCGAGAACCCGAGGCCCCAGCCCCAGATCCACGTCCGTTCCGACCGCCGCGCGCCGTTGTTGCGCACCGCCAGGACCAGCAGCCCGAAGACCAGGACGCAGATCAGCGCCGAGCCCGCCAGCATGATCCACCACAACAGCGCGATGTCGCGCGCCGCGGGGCCCGCCGGGCTCAGCGTGCTGTGCCCGCCGCCGCATGCGGCCAGCAGCGGAACCACGGCCCCCGCCAATGCCTTGTGCCAGAAGCCCCTGACCCAACGAGAGTGCCCATGCGCCAGAGACGCACCTGGAAACAGCGACGCCGCCTTGCCGACCCGATCGAGGAACATGTCGCCTTCAACGACACCGAGACCAAGATCGCCCTGTCCGGCCATCCGCTGCACGCGATGATGGTGGCCTTTCCCATCGCGCTGGCCTTCTCCACCTTCGGGGCCGACGCGATGTACTGGCTGACCGCCGACGAATTCTGGCCGCGCGTCGCGCTGTGGGCGACCGGGGCTGCCTTCGGCCTGGGGGTCCTGGCCGGGATCACCGGCACGATCGAGTTGCTGATGGTGCCCGGCATCCGCATCCGGGCGGCAAGCTGGACGCATTTCATCCTCGCGGTGATGCTGTTGTCCCTGCTGGGACTGAACTGGGGGTTCCGCCTGCCCGATCCGCAGGACGTGGTGCTGCCCTGGGGCATCCTGCTGTCGGCGCTGACGGCGGCCATGACCGGGATCACCGGCTGGCATGGGGGCAAGCTGGTCTTCGATTATCAGATCGGCACGAAAAGCGACGGGGCGGGCGGCTAGGCGGGCCGTCATGGCTGGCCAACCGACTGACCGCGGGGGGCCAGCATGAAATCGGGCATCCAGTCCGCGACCCAGGCCAGGTCCGGCTTGGCCAGCACCAGCCACAGCACGCCCATCATCAGGGGCAGCCCCAAAACCAGCGCCCACAGGGCCGACGGCATGTTCTGCAGCCCGCGATGTTCCCCAGATGTCAGGATCAGGTGACCGATCCAGGCATGGACCAGCGCCATGCCCGCGACCAGCGTCAGCTTGGCCACGAACCACAGGTCGAACACCTGATCGGCAAAGATCAGGCCGGTCCCGGCCGCGATGGCGATGACCGCCGCCGGCGTCGCAAAGCCGACATAGCCGAAATGCGTGATCAGCCGGAATTCGGCATAGCGGGCCTGGGTCTGGCTGCTGTCGGCCTTGCCGCGCCAGATCTGGCCATAGAAATGCAAAAGCAGCGGCAGCGCCACCAGCGATGCGCACCAACACAGCATGGCCGCCAGGTGCAGGTACTTCAGCCCCGCGACCATCATGCGGCGAACCCCCGCCGCCAGGCATGCCAGACCATGCGACCCGCGATAGCCGCCACGGGGACAAAGCCCGGCACCCACATGATCAGGCCTGCCAACTGCTGGTCCGCCAGGGGCGACATGCCCCAGGCCATCGCGCCGCCCACATGCGGGAAATACAGGATGTCGGGGGCAAAGGTCAGGATCGCGCCCAGAAAGCCCATGATGCCGGCCAGCCCGCCGATCAGCACGGCGCGGCGCATCGCCTCCTCGGCTCCGAAACCGGGGGCCAGGACCGCCGACCAGAACGCCCAGGCCGGAAGCAGCATTGCCGCCTGCATCACCCAATACAGCGTGTCCGAAGCCCAGATGGCGTCATAGACCCCGGGCAGGTGCCACGCGATCATCGCCGCGCTGACCACGGCCAGCGACAGCCCGGCCGGCAGTCGCGGCAGCAGCGGCAGCGCCGCGGCCAGCGCCGGCGCGGCCAGCGTGATCAGCACCAGATGATGCGCCGCCCGCGCCGAGAACAGCGCCACAGTCAGCGCACAAAGGGGCGACACGAACGCCACGACCAGCGCCCCCACCGCCAGGGCCGCGGGGCCGCGACGGTCGGGCACCGCCTTGCGCGCCAGGACCAGCGCCAGCGCCGCGATGCCGATCAGCACCCAAGGATCGAGGTTCCAGCTGGACCACAGCTGGTCCGGCGCCGGTGCCGGGCCGCAATAGGGCATCAGCGCCTGTGTCATCGTCTCTCCTTGGTTGCGGATCGCGGGCGGGCGCGCGCAATGTCGTTCCCCAACAATGGCCTGCGCCCCGGGTTCCATGCAAGCATTCGGAACTGCGTGCAAGCGGTGGCGTTGGCCCCCCATGACCGTCGCCCCAAGCCAGAATCCCGACGCGCATATCCGCCCCGGCGACCGCACAGGGGCCGTGCGGTTGCAGGCCGCAGTCTGGATCATGCTGGCGCTGGCGGCCCTGATCCTGCCCTTTGCGGTGATCCTGGCCGGCGATCCACCACGGGATGCGGCCTTCACGCAGACGATGGCCTTTGGGCTTGGCTTCGGGGCGCTGGCGCTGGTCGGGCTGCAATTCGCGTTGACCGGACGGCTGAAGCCGTTGCTGCGTCCGTTCGGTGCCGACATCATCCCGGTCTTTCACCGGTTCCTCAGCTGGGGGGCGGTGGCGCTGATGCTGGGGCATTTCGCGATGATGTACATCTGGCACAAGGACGACATGGGTGTCCTGAACCCGCTGAAGGCCGATCCCTACATGACGGCGGGTCGGGTTGCGCTGGTCTGCTTCGGGGCGATGGTGATCACGTCGGAATTCCGCAAGCGACTGCGGCTGGACTATCTGTGGTGGCGGTACCTGCATGTCGGCCTGGCGCTGACCGGCTTTGCGGCGGCGATCTGGCATGTGCTGGGGGCGGGGCATTTCACCGGGGCCGACGGGACGCAGGGGCTGTGGCTGGCGATCACGCTGGCTTGGGTCGGGCTGATCGCCTACACCCGCCTGCTGCGCCCCTGGCGACAGTCGCGCAACCCGTGGCGCGTGATCGAGAACCGCGACGAGGGCGACGGCATACGCACCCTGATCCTGCGCCCCGAGGGGCGTGCGCTGCGCAACTGGCGGCCGGGACAGTTCGCATGGCTGGCCGTGGGCGGCACGCCCTATTCGCTGCGCGAACATCCGTTCTCGATCTCGACCGCGCCCGACAAGGGGCCGGACATCAGCTTTTCCATCAAGCCCCTGGGGGACGACAGCCGCCGCCTGTCGCGGACGCCGGTGGGCAGCGTGGCCTGGATCGACGGGCCCTATGGCGTCTTCACCATCGACCGCGAGGCCCATGCCCAAGGGTTCGTGATGATCGCGGGCGGCGTGGGCATCACGCCCATCCTGGCCAACCTTCACGCGCTGCAGGCCCGCCGCGATCCGCGCACCATCCACCTGCTTTATGCGAACAAGGACTGGGACGACGTGCCGTTCCGAGATCAGCTGGCCCGCATCGCCCAGGACATCGACCTGCGCGTGACCCATGTGATCGAGGAGCCGCCCGAACCCTGGGACACGGGCGGCCACGTGGCGGTCAAGGGGCGGATCGACGCCGCGATGCTGGACCAGGTGCTGCCCGACCGGACGCGTCACTGGCCGCACATGATGTGCGGGCCTGCGCCGATGCTTGCGGCAATTCGTGCGGGGCTGGCGGGCAGAGGCACGCCCCTGTCCGCGATCCACGCCGAAATCTTCGAGATGGTGTGACCGATGCGCCCGCGTCTTGCCTTGGCCTTGGCCATCCTGCTGATCGCCGTGACGGTGGCTTGCGCCATCGTCATGGCCAGCCTGACATCAGGCGGCGGTGACGCGCCAGATGATGTCGCCCACGTCGTCGGCCACCAGAAGCGACTTTCTGTCAGCGCCGATGGCGACGCCCACGGGACGGCCATAGGCGGTCTTTTCGTCATCCGACAGGAAGCCTGACAGGATGTCGCGCGGCGGGCCCGACGGCTTGCCGCCCTCGAACGGCACGAAGACCACCCGGTACCCGCTGAGGGTCGAGCGGTTCCACGACCCGTGCTGGCCGATGACCATTCCGTCGGGAAAGCCGGGCAGGGTGCCCGCGGGCATCCAGCACAGACCCAGGGAGGCGGTATGCCCGCCCAGGGCATAGTCCGGCGTGATGGCGCGGGCGACCAGCGCCGGATCCTGCGGCACGCGGTCGTCGACGGTCTGGCCCCAATAGCAGTAGGGCCAGCCATAGAACCCGCCCTCGCGCACGGATGTCAGGTAATCGGGCGGCGTCTCGTCGCCCAGGCCGTCGCGTTCGTTGACCACCGTCCACAGGGTGCCGGTCGACGGCTCCCACGCCATGCCGACCGCGTTGCGCAGCCCCGAGGCGAAGATGCCGGCCTGTTCGGTCTCCAGGTCCAGACGCCAGATGGCGGCGCGGCCCTCCTCGGCTTCCATGCCCTGATCGCCGATGTTGCTCAGCGATCCGACGCCGGCATAGAGGCTGGTACCGTCGGGCGACACGATCAGGCTGCGCGTCCAGTGGCCGTTCGGCTTGAACGTGACCAGCCTGCGTCCCGCCGCGGTGATCGTCGTCTGCCCCTCCTGATAAGGGAAGGCCACGATCCCGTCCGTGTTGCCGACATAGAAGGTGTCGCCCACCAGTGCCATGCCGAAGGGCTGGTTCTGCCGCTCCAGGAAAACCTCGCGTGTCTCGGCCACGCCGTCGCCGTCGGTGTCGCGCCACAGCGTGATGCGGTTCGCGCTGGTACCAATGGCGCGGGCGCGGCGCATGGTGGCCTGGGCCGCGTGGTCCATCAGCGTCTTGGGCGGATTGGGCTGCTCCTTGGATTCGGCCACCAGCACATCGCCGTTCGGCAGCACCTCGATCCAGCGGGGATGCTCCAGCCCCGAGGCGAAGGCGTTGACCCCCAGACCCGGCGCCGTGTCGGGGACATGGCCCGGGGCCCAGCCCTTGGCGGTCGGCATCTTCAGCGTCATGATACCCTGGCGCTTGGCGTCGGGAATGGTCGGTGCAGTTCCGACCGCCTGAACCTTGGGCGCGCCGAACCGCCTGATTGCCACCATCGTGCCGCCCACGACCGCCGTCGCCCGTGCCAGAAAATCCATCATCCGCCCCCTTGCTGTCGAAGCCGCACCTTAGCGACCCCTGCCGGGGCGTCAAACGCTGATGGCGTCGCAACCCCGACGGCGATGCCCTACCAGCCCGCGGCGCGCCGGGGTTCGACGGCTGCGGGACGCAGGGCCTGCTGAGGCGTGGTGCGGAACTGGCGCGCCTTGCTTGCCAGCTGATCGGTCTGCTCCTCAAGCGCGCGGGCGGCGGCGGTCGTCTCCTCGACCATGGCGGCGTTCTGCTGGGTGACCTTGTCCATCTGGTCGGCCCCCGCCGACAGCGCGCGCAGGCTTTGCGACTGTTCGCGCGCGCTGGAGGCGATCATGGTGATGATCGTGCGCACCGCCGACACCTCTTCGACGATCGTGACCAGCGATGCGCCCGAGCTGCGCACCAGGCCCGCCCCCTCGCGGACATGGACGGTCGAGGCGCCGATCAGGTCCTTGATCTGATGCGCGGCCTCGGCGGTCTTGTGGGCCAGGGCGCGGACCTCGTGGGCGACGACGGCAAAACCGCGCCCGGCCTCTCCGGCGCGCGCGGCCTCGATGCCCGCGTTCAACGCCAGCAGGTTGGTCTGGAACGCGATCTCGTCGATGACGGTGATGATGGTGCCGATCTGGCGGGTCGATTCCTCGATCTCGCCCACGGCACCCACGGCCTTCTGGACGATCTCTCCGCCGCCTTGGGCATTGCGCTGCGCGGTTTCGGCGCTGGTCTGGGCGGTGGACACGCCCTCGGCGGCCTGATCGACGCCGCGCGAAACCTCGTTCAGGGCGGCCACGGTCTCCTCCAGGTTGGCGGCCTGCTGTTCGGTGCGGTGCGCCAGGTCATGGGCGGCGGCGCTGATCTCGGCCAGGCCGCCGCGGATGACGGCCACGCCGTCGACCACCAGCCCCAGGGCCTCGTCCAGCTGACCGAGCGAGGTGTTGAACTGATCCTTGACCGCATCGAACTCGTGCGCGACCGGGTCGGTGATGCGCACCGTCAGATCGCCCCGGCTGAGCCGGTCGAAGCCGGTGCTGATCGCCCCCACGAAATGCTGCAGCTGGGCGGCGCGCAGGTTGGTCTGTTCGACCATCTCGGCCTGCCGCGCGTTCACGGCATCTGCGTCGCGCGCCAGGCGGTCGCGGTCGATGGTGGCGGCGCGGAACGTCTCGACCGCGCGGGCCATGGCGCCGATCTCGTCCCTGCGGGCGGCGCCGGGGACGGTGTCGTCGGTCTGGCCCTGGGCCAGGCGCCCCATCATCGCGGTCAGCGCCTTGATGGGCTTGCTGATGCTGCGCGACAGCGGGATGGCGCAGGCGATCAGCGCCAGAAGCAGCAGTCCCGACCACAGCCCGCTGCGCCGCATCTCGGCCATGAAGTCGGCGGTTATGTCGTCCACGTAAAGGCCCGCGCCGACCGTCCAGCCCCAAGGCGCGAATAGCGTGGAATAGGACAACTTGGGCAGCGGATCGCCCCCCGACAGGCGCGCGACGAAATACTCGGTAAAGCCGCCCCCCTCGCGCGCGGTCACGATCATCTCGCGGATGTGCAGCTTGCCGTTGGCATCGGTGGCTTCCCAGGCATTCGTGCCCTCGCGTTCGGTATCGGGGTGCATGACCCGCAGACCCTGGGGGTCGTAGATGAAGACATAGTCGTCGTCGCCATAGCGGATGGCGCGGGCGGCCTCCTTGGCGCGGTGCTGGGCCTCGTCCAGGGTCATCGCGCCAGACTGGGCCTGGGCTGCGAAATGGGTCAGTATGCTGACCGTGCTTTCGACCTGGGTCGCAATCAGCTCCTTGCGGTCCTTCCACAGAAGGTGGTGCAGCGAGGACAGCTGCAGCGACATCGCAAGGATGCTGAGCGCGACCGCAACCCCGGTCAGCAGGGTCAGTTTACGTGAGATTCCAAAGGTCATGCAGTGGCCTTCCCGGTGTGATCCGACAAGACATAGCGGCGACACATGAACGGATCGTTGACGCCGGCAGGGAATTGCACGTCGTGCGAATTGCGCCGACAGTGGCGGCAGACCGACACGGGGGACCAGACGATGTGCAGACAGTGCAATTATACCATCCATGCGGCGCAGCATCACCTGGGCTGGGACAACGCGATCGCCCCGGTCCAGACTGTGGCGCCGGGATCGACGATCCGCTTTGCCTGCATGGAGGCGTCGGGCGGGCAGCTGAACCTGTCCAGCACCGCGGACGACATCGCCACGCTGGATTTCGGGCGCATCAACCCGGTCAACGGGCCGATCCATGTCGACGGGGCCGAACCCGGCGACGCGCTGAAGATCACGCTGGTCGATTTCGCCCCGCAGGCGCAGGACGGGCAAGGCTGGGGCTGGACCGCGAACATCCCGGGGTTCGGTCTGCTGGCAGACCAGTTCCCCGACCCCGCCCTGACGCTGTGGCGCTATGATGCGGCGACGCTGGCGCCGGCGCTGTGGGGCAGTCACGGCCGGGTCGGGCTGAAGCCCTTTGCCGGGACCATCGGCGTGGCCCTGGCAGAGCCGGGTACCCATTCCATCGTCCCGCCGCGGCGCACGGGCGGCAATCTGGACATCCGCGACCTGTCGCGCGGGGCCGAGCTGTATCTGCCGGTCGAGGTGGCGGGCGCGCTGTTCTCGGTGGGCGACACCCATGCCGCGCAGGGCGACGGAGAGGTCTGCGGCACCGCCATCGAAAGCCCGATGGACGTCACGCTGACGCTCGACTTGGTCAAGGACGCGAACCTGGCGATGCCGCGGTTCACCACGCCCGGCCCGGTCACGCCGCACCTGGACGCCAAGGGGTACGAGGTCACGACCGGCATCGGCCCCGACCTGATGACCGGCGCGCGGCAGGCGGTCGAACAGATGGTCGATCTGCTGTGCGCGCGCCACGGCATGCCCGCGGTCGAGGCCTACATGCTGGTGTCCACCTGCGGCGATCTGCGGATCTCGGAGATCGTCGACATGCCGAACTGGGTCGTGTCGTTCTATTTCCCGCGCTCGGTCTTCGAATGACCGACCTGCATCCCTGGGCCGCGGGGCTGGACAGCCTGTACGACCAAGTCTGGCTGCGGTTGCAACGCGGCGTGGCCGACCGCCATGCGCCCGCCCGCCACCCGGTGCTGGCCACCGTCACGCCGGGCGGCATGCCGCAGGCGCGCACGGTCGTGCTGCGCGGGGCCGACCCCGACGAAGCCGTGCTGGAGGTTCACACCGACCTTCTATCCGCGAAGGTGGGCGATCTGCGCGTCAACCCGATGGCGGCACTGCATGTCTGGGACGCGGGCACGCATCTGCAGACGCGGATCGAAGCCCGGGCCATGATCCTGACGGGCGCGGCGGTCGCGCAGGACTGGGCGCGCGTGCCCGACCCGTCGCGACAGAGCTATGGCTCTCAGCCGCCGCCCGGCACGCCCATCGACGATGCGCTGGCCTATGCGAAACGCCCGGACGTCGCCTGTTTCGCGGTGCTGCGCCTGACGGTGCTGGCCATCGACGCGGTGCATCTGGGCCCGCAGCACCGCCGCGCGCGATACACGCGCGAGACAGGCTGGCGCGGACAGTGGCTGGCGCCCTAGACCATCACGAAATGGCGATCTGCCACCTGACGCCAGTCGCGCTTGGGCGGTTCGAACCCCATCGGGCGGACGGGGCTTTTCAGCTCATCGACCTGCATGGCGCGGCGCAGGCCCCGGCGCGCGGGGTCCGGGACCGGCACGGCCGCGATCAGCTTCTTCGTGTAGGGATGCTGCGGGTCGGCAAAGATCGCCTCGCGCGGACCGATCTCGACGATCTCTCCCAGATACATCACCGCGACGCGGTGGCTGACGCGTTCGACTACCGCCATGTCGTGGCTGATGAACAGATAGGCGATGCTCAGACGCTCCTGCAGGTCCATCAGCAGGTTGCAGACCTGCGCCTTGATCGACACGTCCAGCGCGGACACGCTCTCATCGGCCACGATCACCTTGGGGTTCAGGCCCAGCACGCGCGCAATCGCCACGCGCTGGCGCTGCCCGCCGCTGAATTCATGCGGATAGCGGTCCAGCATCGACCCGTCCAGCCCGACCTGGGCCAGCAGTTCGGCGGCACGCTCGCGCGCCTCAGCCCGGCTGGCCAGCTTGTGCGCCAGGATCGGCTCTGCCACGGTCTGGCCCACCGTCATGCGCGGGTTCAGGCTGGAGAACGGATCCTGAAAGATCATCTGCCCCGACCGACGCATCCGGCGCAGATCGGCCGGGCCGGCCTTCAGCACATCGAACCCGTCCAGCGTCACCTGACCTGATTCCGGCTGGACCAGCCGCAGGATCGACCGCCCCGTCGTCGATTTTCCGCAGCCGGATTCGCCGACCAGCGACAGCGTCTCTCCCTGCCACAGATCAAAGCTCAGATCCTCGACCGCGTGGACCTTGCCCGTCGGGCGGCCCAGAAGGTCCGACCCCGCGGCAAAGCGCGTCACCAGGTTCCTGACCGACAGGACCGGGGTCGCGCTGCGGTCCACGGTGTCGACCACCGCGGGCTGCGCCGCGATCGCGCCGCTGGCCATGTCGACCTTGGGAAAGCGCAGCGGCCAGCGCTGGCCCGCCATCTGCCCAAGCCGCGGCACCGCAGCCAGCAGCGCGCGGGTATAGGGGTGGCCCGCATCCTGGAACAGGCCCGCGGTGGTGCCGGTCTCGACGTGATCGCCGCGGAACATGACCACGGTGCGGTCGGCGATCTCGGCGACCACGCCCATGTCATGGGTGATGAACAGGACGGCCATGCCCTGCTCCTCCTGGATCTCCTTGATCAGGTCCAGGATCTGGCCCTGGATGGTCACGTCCAGCGCCGTCGTCGGCTCATCGGCGATCAGCAGGCGCGGGCGCGCGGCCAGGGCCATCGCGATCATCACCCGCTGGCGCATGCCGCCGGAAAACTGATGCGGATAGTCCCTGATGCGCGCCGCCGCATTGGGGATGCGCACGCGGTCCATCAGGCGCAGCACCTCGGCCCCGACCTGGTCGCGGGGCACTTGGCCATGGCGGATCAGCAGTTCCGCGATCTGGTCTCCCACCGGAAAGACCGGGTTCAGCGAGGACATCGGTTCCTGAAAGATCATCGCGATGTCGTTGCCGCGGACCCGGCGCATCTCCGGCTCGGACAGGCGTGTCAGGTCGCGCCCGCCCAGGAGGACCTGTCCCGTGACGCGGGCGCGCTTGTCCAGAAGGCCCATGATCGCCAGCGATGTGACGCTCTTGCCCGATCCGCTTTCGCCGACGATGGCCACGGTCTCTCCGGGGGCCACGTCGAAGCTGATGTTGCGCACGACCTCCTTCATCCCGTCGTCGGTGGGGAAGGAGACGGACAGGCCGCGCAGGCTGAGGATGGGATCCGTCATCCTACCGCCCCGCCGCATAGGCCTGCATCAGCCGCGGCGTCGCGGCCGCGCGCAAAAGGCCCTGCGCATCGCGGCTGGCGGCGGTCAGGCGGCCGATGTCCCAGGGGCCGGTGACGGTCACGTCATGACCGCGACGGCGCAGCTCGTCGATGGTGGCCTGGCCCACGCGATCCTCAATCAGCATGCCGCCCGGTGCCGCGGTGCGCGGGTGGAATGAGGCCGGGAAATGCGTCGAATGGAACAGCGGCGCGTCGATGGCCGCCTGCAGGTTCGGCTCGAAATGGACATGGCGCAGGAAGAAGACCAGTTGCCACTGGTCCTGCTGATCGCCGCCGGGCGTGCCGAAGGACAGATGCGGCACCCCGTCGCGCAGCGCAAGCGACGGCGTCAGCGTGGTGCGCGGCCGCCGCCCCGGCGCCAGCGACGTGGGCAGGCCGGGCTGCAGCCAGAACATCTGCGCCCGGCTGTTCAGGCAGAAGCCCAGATCGGGGATGATCGGCGAGGATTGCAGCCAGCCGCCCGACGGCGTGGTCGAGACCATGTTCCCCCACCGGTCGATCACGTCGATATGCACGGTATCGCCGCGCTTTTCTGACAGATGCGCCATGGTCGGCTCATAGACCGCGCCCTTGCCCAGCCCGTCCAGCAGGGACAGGGTGCGGGCGCGCTGATCCTCATAGCCCGGCACGGTGCCGGGGCGCAGATCCAGCGACGCACGGTCCCCGATCAGGGCGCGGCGGTCGGCGGCATAGGCGTCCGACAGCAGCGCCTCCATCGGCACGTCGTGCATCGAGGGGTCGCCGTAATAGACCTCGCGGTCGGCATAGGACAGCTTCATCGTCTCGATGACGGTATGGACGAAATCGGGGCCGTTCGGGTCCATCGCGGCGATGTCGATGCCCTCCAGGATCTTCAGCCCCTGCAGCAGTACCGGCCCCTGACCCCAGGGCCCGGTCTTGGCGATGGACCAGCCGTGATAGTCGGCCCAGGTGGGCTCCTCCGTCGTGGCGGCATAGCCCGCCATGTCGCCGGCGCTGAGCACGCCGCGATGTTTCGCGCCGCTGCCGTCCATCACCTCGGTCGTGCGGCAGAAACGGTCGATCGCCTCGGCCACGAAGCCGCGATAGAAGGCGTCGCGAGCGGCCTGCACGCCCGCCTCGCGCGTGGGGGCGCCCTCGGAGGCTTCGACGATGCGGCTGTAAGTGTCTGCCAGCGCTTCGTTCTTGAACAGCGCGCCCGCCTGCGGAGCCTGCCCGCCGGGCAGCCAGGTCGCGTGCGACGTGGGCCATTCGGCGGCGAAGAAATCGGCCAGACCGGCGATGCTGTCGGCCACGCGGGGCAGCATCGGATGGCCGTGACGGGCATAGTGGATGGCGGGGGCCAGAACTTCGGCCACGCTCATCGTGCCATGCTCCTGCAGCATCAGCATCCAGCCGTCGAAGGCCCCGGGGATGACGGTGGACAGCAGCCCGTTGCCGGGGATCAGGTCGATCCCCTCGGCGCGGTAATGCTCGATGGTGGCACCGGCCGGGGCGGGGCCCTGGGCGCAGATCACCTGGGTCTTGCCGGTCTTGGCCGAATGGATGATCGCGGGCAGATCACCCGCCGGGCCGTTCAGATGCGGCTCGACGATCTGGAGGACAAAGCCCGTCGCGACGGCGGCGTCGAACGCATTGCCGCCCTTTTCCAGGATCGCCATGCCCACGGCGGTCGCGATCCAATGGGTCGAGGTGACGACGCCGAAGGTGCCGGTGATCTCGGGGCGGGTGGTGAATTGGGTCATGACGACTCCTTGCAATGTCAGTGTTCGCGCGGGTCCAGCGCATCGCGCAGCCCGTCGCCGATCAGGTTGAAGCCGATGACGACCAGAAAGATCGCAGCCCCCGGCCACCAGGCCATCCAGGGCGCCTGCGTCAGGAAGTTCTTGGCCACGTTCAGCATCGACCCCCAGCTGGGCGCGGGGGCCTGCTGGCCCAGGCCCAGGAAGGACAGCGACGCCTCGGCGATGATGGCGGTGGCGATGGTCAGCGTGGCCTGCACGATGATCGGCGGCACGATGTTCGGCAGGATGTAGCGGCCCATGATCGCCATGTGACCCAGGCCGATGGCACGGGCGCCCTCGACGTAATCCTCGGTCTTGACGGACATGACCTGCGCGCGCGTCAGGCGGATGAAGATCGGCATGGCCGACAGGCCGATGGCGATCATGGCATTGGTCAGGCTGGGCCCCAGAAATGCGGCCAGCGCGATCGCCATGATCAGGAAGGGCATCGCCAAGAGCGCATCGGTGAAGCGAGAGATGATCGTGTCGGTCCAGCCGCCGAAATAGCCCGCGATCAGCCCGATGGGCACGCCGGTGACGACGGCGATCGCCACAGAGATCACCCCCGCCATCAGAGAGGCCTGCGCGCCCCAGATCATCCGGGACAGGATGTCGCGGCCGATCTCGTCCGAGCCCAGCCAGTATTCGGCCGAGGGCGGCAGCCGGATCGCGGTCCAGCTGGTGGCCAGCGGGTCGGCGATGGGCAGGATCGGCGCGGCCAAGGCCAGAAGGACGAAGAAGGCCACGATGATGCCGCCGACCAGGGCCGCGCGGTTGCGCCGGAACTTGCGCCAGAAGCGGCTTTTGGCGCGGGGGGCGGGCATGTCGATGGCGGTCATAGGGCGGCCCTCATCCGGGGGTTCAGCATCACGGACAGCACGTCCGCGACCAGGTTCATCAGCAGGAAACCGACGGCGGTGCACAGCACGACCCCCTGCACCACGGCATAGTCGCGGTTGAACACCGCATCGACGATCAGCTTGCCGAAACCGGGGATGGTGAAGATCTGTTCGGTCAGCACCGCGCCCGCCAGCAATTCGCCGAACAGCAGCGCGGTCAGCGTGATGACCGGCAAAAGCGCGTTCCTGAAGCTGTGCTTCAGCACCACCTGGCGGCCGGTCAGGCCCTTGGCCCGCGCCGTGCGGATATAGTCCGCCGACAGCACGCCCAGCATGGATGACCGGGTGTGGCGCATCAGCGTCGCGGCCAGCCCCGTACCCAGCACGAAGGCCGGCATGATCATCGTCTGCAGCGAGCGGACCGGATCGACGAAGATCGATTCATATCCCGATGCCGGCAGCCAGCCCAGGTTCACCGAGACCAGCAGGATCAGCATGATCCCCAGCCAGAAGTTCGGGATGGACAGACCCGACAGCGCCACGAAATTGGCCAGCCAGTCGGTCACGCTGCCCTTGCGCACCGCCGCGATGATGCCTGCGGGAATGCCGATCAGCATCGCGAAGATCATCGACATGACCGCCAGCTGGATGGTCACCGGCAGCTTCTGCACGATCAGCTGCGACACGGGCTCCCCGGTCCGCAGCGAGGTGCCCAGATCGCCCGTCACCACGCCCCCCAGCCAGCGCAGGTACTGGACCGGCACGGGGTCGTCCAGGTGCAGCTGTTCGCGGATGCGGGCCAGGGTCTCGGGGTCGCGCTCCTCTCCGGCCATGGCCAGGACGGGATCGCCGGGCAGCAGCATCTGCAGCCCGAAGACCAGCATCGACACGATCAGCAGCGTCGGCAGGGCGACCATCAGCCGCTTGGCGATATAGATCAGCATGGGGGTCCTTTCACCATCGGTGCGGGGGCGCGGCGGGCGCGCCCCCGGTCATGGTCACTCGGCCAGGGTGACGTCCTGCAGGCGGATCATCCCGTCGGGCAGCGCCTTGAAGCCCTGGACCTTGTCGTCCAGCGCAAAGATGTAGGTTTGGTGGCCCAGATAGATCACCGGCAGGTCCTGGTTCAGGATCACGCCAGCCTCGTCGTACAGCGCCTTGCGGGCGGCGGGGTCGGTGACGGCGCGCGCCTCGTTCAGCAGGCGGTCGACCTCGGGGTTGCAGTATTTCGGGTCGTTGATCCCGCCCTCGCAGGTGACGAACTGGTGCAGGTTGCCGTCCGGGTCGGGACGCCCCGACCAGTCCGACCGCGACAGCTGGAAGTTGCCCGCCGTCTGCTCCGACAGAAGCGTCGCGAATTCGGTCGCGCGCAGGGTGACGTCAAAGCCCGCCTCGGCCACCATCGCCTGGACGACCTGCATCATCTGGGTGACGACGGGGTTGTTGGCATGCTGGATCTCGACCGCGACGCGCTCCTGTCCGGCCTCGGCCAGCAGGGCCTTGGCGGCCTCGACGTCGCGGGCGGGAACGGGCAGATCCTGGTTGTACCATTGCGAGGTCGGCGGGAAGGGCTGGTTGCCCGCGCGCGCCGTGCCGTCGAATACGACCTGGTTCAGCGCCTCGCGGTCGATGGCCAGCGAGAAGGCCTGGCGGACGCGCGCGTCCTCTCCCATCGGGGTCAGGGCGCGGTCGCCGTTGCCGATGTTGGCATAGATCGCCATGTAGCCCAGGCCCACGACCTCCTGCAGGCTCAGCCCGTCGGTCTGGTTGACGGTGCCCACGTCGGTGGCGGCGATCCGTTCGACCATGTCCAGCTCTCCGGACTGCAGGTTGGCCAGGCGCACGGTGGTGTCTGGAATCGGGCGATAGGTGACGCGTTCGATCTTGATGCGGTCCGCGTCATAGTAATCCGCGAACTTTTCCAGCACGATGCGGTCCTGCTGGATGCGTTCGACGAACTTGAACGGACCCGAACAGACCGGGTTCTGGCCGAAATCGGCGCCTGCCGCCTCGGCCGCGGTCGGAGAGATCATCATTCCTGCCCGGTCCGACAGCTGCGCGATCAGCGACGCGTCCGGCGCAGTCAGCGTGAAGGTCACCTGCAGCGGTCCCGTCGCCTCGACCGAGGCAACCGAGGACAGCTCGGACTTGCGCCGCGATTCCGGCAGGGTCATCGACCGGGTGATGTTGGCCACCACCGCATCGGCATCGAACGCCGTTCCGTCGTGGAACACCACATCGTCGCGCAGGTTCATGACCAGCTGCAGCCCGTCGTCGGAATAGGTCCAGTCCGTCGCCAGCATCGGGATAATCTGCGCGTCGGCGTCCAGGTCGACCAGCTTGTCGCACAGGCCCGCATAGACGATGCGGCCCACGAAGGTGCGCGACTGGTCGGGGTCCAGGATGTCCGCATCGTCGCCCAGGCCGATGCGCATTTCCTGTGCGGCGGCGGGTAGGGCGGTCAGCAGCGCGGCAAGCGCGGTGGCGGTCAGCATATGGCGAGTCATGGGATGTCCTTCCTGATGGGGGTCAAGCATGGGCCGGTTGGTCCGGCCTTCCGGTATCGGTTGCGGGCAGGTCGGCCGATCCAAGGCGGATCAGCTTTTCCTGAAGCATCAGCAGATGCAGGCGCATCTGTTCGGCGGCCGCCTGCGGGTCGCGGGCGGCGATGGCGTCGACGATGGCGCGGTGCTGGGCCACGGGCAGCGCGTGACCGGCCAGGCCACCCCGCGCGCGTTCGCGCACCGCCTGCCAGGCGGGGTCCTGGCGGATGCGGTTGACCACGTCGAACAGCGACAGGAACAGCGCATTGCCGGCGGCCTCGGCGATCTGGCGGTGCAGGGTGCCATCCCACAGCTCTCCCTCGTCGGCGTCGACGCATTGCGCGATGCGGTCCGACAATTCGTGCATGCGGGCGATCTGGACCGGCTTTGCGCGCAGCGCGGCAAGGGCCGCCAGCTGCGGCTCCAGGCGCAGGCGCACCTCCATGATCTCGAAGAAATCGGTCGCGGGGGCGGCGCTGTCGATCTGACCACCGACGAAGGTTCCGGCGCCCTGGCGGCGGGTGATGCGGCCCTCGGCCTCCAGCACCTCCAGCGCGCGGCGGATCGCGCGGCGGCCGATGCCCATCTGCTCTGACAGCTGCCGTTCGGTCGGCAGGCGGGTGCCGTTCGGATGACCCGGATCGTCCACCCAAGCGCGCAGCTGTTCCAGCGCATAGGCAGAGGTCATGTTTCCCTGACCCCTAGCGGGACCGTCATCGGCAAAGGGAAGATCAGGCATGTCCATGAAGCGAACCAATCCGTTATTGGTTCATGCTGTCACAAATCTGCCGTCACGCAAGCACGATGACGCGTGATCGACTGTGATTCAGCGGTTGCGCAGCGGATACTGGTTCTCGCGCCCTTGTTCGGTGGGTCAGAAATGCGAACCATTACAGTGCAATGGTTTGCCCGTGCCCCAACAATGACGTCGACTGCCCGAAGTTTAAGCGTTCCGTTAAAATGCAACTTTATGACAAGGCGAATCCGCCGACCTGCCTGTCTGGAAGGTCTGACGTCCGGGAATCAGGTGCTATGGGCCTCTCCCCATGGATAGAGCGTGGCGTCGTTACGACTTGTCCCCGCGCGGTCACGTTAACCAAGACGTTGACCCTGAATATTCGGCATGCAGACGTCATGTGCTGGACGATCCCGCGCGTTCGCGTGGATGAATATGCCCTACTGGCATCGTCCGACCGACCCGTCGCGTCGATCTCCGGCGGCCAAGCGATTTATTTGCGTCAGAGGTCGCGCAGGAGGCGTGCGAAAAGCGCCAGCCTGCCGAGTGACAATCGCAGCGCGATGCGAATTATGGAGGAACGCGGTGTTACGTCATCAGCAGGCCGGGGACGGTGCCTGGCCGCCGCATTCGGTTCGCCAAGCGGTTCAAACATGCATCTCGACGGCCCGCGGCGAAGCCGTGCAGTCCACTAGGCAACCATCGGATGCTTGGTGTCACCGATCTCACCCCCTCAAAGACGATGGTCATGCAAACCCGCGGCGCCACCGTTATTGGCCATCCTGCTGCGGCACTCTCACCTTCGGACTTGCCACCATGAACGCGGGGATTGGTGAGCAGCATCGGCGCGTAGCGTTGGATGCGAACGGAGATTCCTCAGGGCACCGGCGTAGGTTGGTACCACTGTGCCGCTACTTGGTGGCATGACAGGTGCAGCGGTCAAGGTCCTGCCACAACAAGATTTTCTACGGTTACCCCCGGAACTGTCCCCGGAAACTGTGGATAACTGGATCACCAGCGCAGCAGCTTGTGACCCGCCACGGCCCCGGCAACGGATGCCAGCACGATCGCCGCGCCGTACCAGAACACATAGAACAGCGGCGAATCCTCGGTGCAGGACAGGGCATAGCCGGTCGCCGCACCGGCGCCTGCCGCAAGTCCGATCAGCGCGCCGGCCAGGACGGGATGCGTGCTGGCGCCGCGACGCATCAGCCGCACGCCTGCAAACAGGGGCGCCGCCGACAGGGCCAGCACCGCGGGCACGCAGGTATCGGCCGAATGGCCCAGCCAGTCATGGGCCAGCCGATCGACGGGCGTCGCGACCAGTGCCCAGACCGCCAGGGCCAGCGCCAAGGCCGCGGGCACCGCCAGCGGCCACAGCCCGATACGCGCGCCGGGCCGTGCCAGCCGCACAGCCATGGGCCAGGCCAGCATCAGCACCATCAGCGGCAGCAGCGGCTTGGCCAGGGTTACCGGCGCGGCCAGCGATGCGGCCAGATCGGGGCGCGGCCCGGACAGCGCCATCTGCAGCGCAAGGCCCAGCAGTGCCGTCCCGGCCATCGTGGCAATCATCCGCGCCGGAGAGAACCGGGTCGAGGGCAGGGGTTCGGCCGCCAGTCGCGCAATCAGCGCCTCGGTCGAGGAGGGTTGTGTCATTCGCGTGTTCCCAGTCCGATGGCGGACAGCTTCTTCATGGCGCGGTGCAGGGCGACCCGGACCGCGCTGTCGGTCATGCCAAGGCGGGCAGCGACGTCGTCGGCGCTGTCCCCCTCGATGCCCATGGCGCGGACGATGCCCGCGGACCGCGCGTCGATGCGCGCCAGCAGCACCCCCAGGTCGCGGGCGGCGGTGGGGTCGTCGGTGCGGCTGTCGGCCATGATCTCGGCAAAGTCGTGGATGGGCAGGTGGACGCGGCTGCCCCGCCTGCGGAACGCGTCGATCACCTTGTAGCGGGTGACCGCATACAGCCAGGGACGCAGGGGTGTGTCTGGCTGCCAGCTGTCGCGTTTCACGTGGATGGCCAGCAGCACCTCCTGGACGACATCCTCGTGCAGGTCGCGGGGCAGGCTGCGCCCGCGGGCCCGCACCACGGCGCGGATCAGCGGCGTGACCTGAGTCAGGAACCGGGCCATGGCGCGGCTGTCGCCGGCCTGCGCCGCCGCCAGAAGTGCCGCCCATTCGGTGCCGTCCTGCTGCATGCCCCGCCTCCGCGCGCCTGTCCTCAGGCTAGCCGCAGGGATGCCCACCCCGCAAGGCACGATGGCGGGAACGGCGATCATGCCGGCACCCGGCGGGTCTGCAGGACGTGGTCCAGCGACCACCGCCCCGGTCCATGCGCGATCAGCGCCAGGAAGGCGGCGGCCCACAGCCCGTGCGTGATCCAAGCCGAGGGGTAGACGAAGATCTGGATCGTCGCCGTCATCGCCAGAAGCGCCAGCGCCGACAGCCGCGTCATCAGCCCCAGGATCAGCAGCACCGGTAGCAGGTGTTCGGCCAGGGTCGCGGCCACCGCTGCCCAGTCCGACGGGATCACGGGCAGCGCGTATTCGTGTTCGAACAGGAACCAGGTGCTGTCCTTGATGGACAGGCCGTCGACCTTGGTGCGGCCCGACTGCCAGAAGACCGCCGCCGGAAACACGCGCAGGGCCAGCCCGGCAAGGTCGGTCAGGATGGGGGTCATGGCACGGTCTCCTGGTCGGTCAGGCTGCCTGACCGCATCAGGTGCAGCAGCAGCGGTTGGGGGTTGTGGTCGGCCTGCACCGCCCGCGCGGCCCGGGCGGCCTGCGTCAGCGTTCCCGCAGGCAGGGCCGCGATCATCGCGGCGTCGGCGGGGCTAATCGCGGTGACCGGAACGTCCCAGGACGGATCGCGCAGGATCAGCGCGATCTGGGGTCCCGCGGGGACAGGGCCGGGGGTGGCGCCGGGCTGGTTCATCGCCCAGACCGCGACGCCCGCATGGTGCAGCGGCAGCACGATGACCGACGGGTGCAGGCCCAGCCTCAGCAAGTCCGGGTCGGCGCGGGTCAGGCGGTCCGGGCGGACCGGGACGGCGTCGGCCGCGTGAAAGGCCAGCCCACGGGCATGTTCGATCCGCGCGACGTCGGCCATCCAGGGCCAGGCGGCCAGCGGCGGGAAACCGGCCAGAAAGGCCGCGAACCCCGCGCCCCATTCGGCCATCACCGGCGACCGGGGGCGGTCGGTCGCGACGAAGCTTGCGGCCAGCGCGGCGAAATAGTCGGCCCCGACCAGCCGGCGGATGACGGGAAAACGCTGTGCCAGCGCGGCGGACAAGCCCACCGCCACATTGTTGCGATAGACGGCGAAACGGCGCTCGGCCTCGGGGCCGGTCACGCCGGGGGGCAGCGGCCCGCCGCGCAGCGCGACGTCGAAGGCCGTGATGAAATGGGCGTGCTCAGACGGCATGGGCCAGCCCCGCATGCCGCAGGATGGCGTCGGCCCGCGCGGCCTCGGCCGCGAGGATGGGCCAGTCGGGCAGGTCGTTGTCCCATTCGACCAGCGTCGGCAGCGGGCCCTGGCGCGCGATGACCTTTGCATAAAGCGCCCAGACCGGGTCGGCGACGGCACTGCCGTGATCGTCGATCAGCAGCGGCCCCGAGGGCAGGTCCTCGGCCGCGTGGCCGCCCAGGTGGATCTCCTGCACAAGGTCCAGAGGAAACGCGTCTAGCCATGCCCAGGGATCGCGCCGATGGTTCACCGCCGAGACATAGAGGTTGTTGACGTCCAGCAGCAGCCCGCAGCCGGTGGCCTGGGCGATGGCCTGCAGGAACTGGGTTTCGGGGATCTCGGACTGCTGGAACAGCAGGTAGGTGGCGGGGTTCTCCAGCAGGATGGGACGCGCCAGCGCGGTCTGAACTTGGTCGACATGATCGATGATCAGCGCCAGGGTCTGGGGCGTGTAGGGCAGGGGCAGCAGGTCGTTCAGGTATTCGGCCCCGTGGCTGGACCATGCCAGGTGTTCGGAAAAGCTGTCCGGCTGATACCGGTCGCACAGCGCGCGCAGCCGCGCCAAGTGATCCCGGTCCAGCCCATGCGGGCTGCCGATCGACAGGCCCACACCGTGCAGCGATAGCGGGAAATCGGCACGCAGCGCGGTCAGTTGCGCGTGGGGCAGGCCGCCCGCGCCCAGATAGTTCTCGGCATGGACCTCGAAGAAGCCGACGGGGCGGGCGTCCTGGCGGATCGCCGCGAAATGCTGGGGCTTGAAACCGACGCCGGGGGTGGCGGGAAGGCGGGACATGGCATCACCCTTTGGGAATGGCCGCGCGGGACGATCCCCGCGCGGTCCGTGTCGGATCAGGCGGGCAGGTCGCGCATCTGTTCCTCCAGCATGCCCATGCGGGCGGTGCCGTCGGCCTGCGCTGGCAGCTCCATCGTGGTGCAGGTGCCGGCGGGGACCAGCGTCCAGGCGTTCCCCTGATAGTCGACGGTCGAGGTGCCGGCGCAGGTCGTGCCCGGCCCCGCGGCGCAGTCGTTCTGCCCGGCCAAGGCGACGCCGAAGCATTTCTCCATCTCTTGCGCCATGACGGGGGTGGCGGCCATCGCACCAAGCGCGCAGGCCAGCGAGGCGCCAAGCGAAAGGCGGGTCGTGAATGCGGTCATGATCATCTCCATTCTGATATCGAAGGCGCGTCAGCCCGCCTTCATGCAGATCAGATCGCGGCGGGTGGGGCGCGCGTTACAGCGCCACGGTGCTTTTTTCGCACCGACATGCTGCCCATCGGCAAGGCACCGCCGGGAAGAGGAGAGTTCATCTTTCTTTACTTGGTCGCTTTCCGGTGAACCCGCGGCGGTGTGGCGTTGTTCGCTGTGCGATGGCCGCATTGCACGGTCTGCAGTCAGTTTGCCGAAAGGCGCAATCATGCACATTCTTCACCTTGCCTTGGGCGGCTGCCTGAAGGCTGCCCCCGTGCGCTATGGCGTGACCGAGGATACCGGCGGCCACATCGCCTATGTCTTGGGTGCTGCCATGGCACAGGCGGCGCTGCCGCAGGTGGCGTCGGTCGACATCGTCACCCGTGCGTTCGACGGCATGGACCCCATCCACGCACAGGCCATGGAGGAGGTCGCACGCGGCTGCCGAATCCTGCGCCTGTCGACCGCCAATCGCGCCTATCTGGCCAAGGAGGCCCTAGAGGCCGAGCTGCCCGCCCTGGCCGAGGCGTTCTGTATGATGCTTGGCGGGATGGCGCAGAAGCCCGACGTGATTCACGCGCATTTCGCCGACGCCGCGCGCCTGGCCCGGACGGCGCAGAAGCGGTTCGGCATTCCCTGGATCTATACCCCCCATTCGCTCGCCCTGCAGAAGGACCCTGCCGCCGCCAGCCGTCCCGATCTTCGCGACCGGATCGCGGCCGAGCGGTCGGCCGTCGAGGGCGCCGCCGCGATCATCGTGTCCTCGCGCGACGAGGCCGAGCGCCAGCTGCGCCCCTATGGCAAGGCGGCCGAGGGGCGCAGCCATTGCGTGTCCCCCGGCGTGACGCTGCTGCCCGATACGGGCACCGCGGCGGCCGATGCGCTGCTGGCGCCGTTCCTGCGCAGGCCGGATCGTCCCATCGTTCTGGCGGTGGCCCGTCCCGTGGCCAAGAAGAACCTGGCCGGGCTGGTCGATGCCTATGCCGCGTCGCCCGAGCTGCAGGACCGCGCCAATCTGGTGATCCTGGCCGGGCTGCGCGAAGGCATCGATGGCGGGCCTGCCGAACAGGCGCAGGTGCTGCGCGGACTGTTCGACCGGATCGACCGCCATGGCCTGTGGGGCAAGGTCGCCCTGCCGCCCCGCCATGATGCGGGTCAGCTGCGGGCGCTGTACGCGCGGGCAGCGCAGGGAGGCGTCTTCGTGAACCCGGCGCTGCACGAACCCTTCGGATTGACCCTGGTCGAGGCGGCGCAGGTCGGCGTCCCCGTGGTTGCGACCCGGAACGGCGGCCCCGTGGACATCGTGGCACAGCTGGGCCACGGCGCGTTGGTCGATCCCGGCGACGCGGCGCAGGTCGCCGCAGCCTGCCTGCGCATGATGGACGACCCGCAGGGCGCGATCCGCGCGCAGGCCCGCGCGCTGGAGGCCTTTGACTGGCGGGACTGGGCGCGACGGTCGGTGGCGATCTGCCGGAACCTGCAGCGCGCCGCCCCCCTGCCGCGTCGCGCGGTGCGCCGCATCCTGGCCAGCGACATCGACGGCACGCTGACCGGCTGCCCTGTGGCCGCTGCACGGTTCGTCGATTGGCACGCGCAGCGAGACGACGGGTTGCTGTTCGCCGTCGCCACCGGGCGGTCTGTGTCGCAGGCGCGTCGGGTGCTGGCCGATTGGGCCCTGCCGCGGCCCGACCTGTTCATCACCTCGGTCGGGTCCGAGATCTGGCGGTGGGGCGCGGGCGACCGGCTGCACCCCTGCGCCGACTATGCCGCGCTGCTGGACGCGGACTGGGACCGCGATGCGGTGCAGGCCGTGCTGCAGGCACGCGCCCCCGTCTGGCAGGCAGGCTATGAGCAGCGGCGGTGGAAGCTGTCATTGCTGGGTACCGCCGCGCAGGCCGCGGGGATCGAACGCGATCTGGCGCGCGCCGGGTTGGCGGCGCGCGTCATCGCCTCGCACGGAGAGTTCATCGACGTGCTGCCGCAGGCGGCCGGCAAGGCCGCCGCCCTGCGGTTCGAGGCCACGCGCCGCGGCCTTGACCTGCGCCACTGCATCGCCGCGGGAGACAGCGGCAACGATGCCGACATGCTGGCGGCCAGCGGGGCGTCGATCCTGCCGTCGAATGCCTATGCCGAACTGGCGCATCTGCGCGGCCGGGGCATCTATCAAAGCCGCTATCACCACGCTGCCGGGGTCATCGACGGTCTGGCGCAGCTTGGGCTGGCACGGCAGGCGCAGCATGCGTGACCTGGTCCCCGACGACACCGCAAAGCGGCCCTTCGGCTATTTCGTCCACCACCAGGGACGGGGCCACGCGGAACGCTGCGCGGCCATCGTCAACGCGCTTCCCACCGATCGGCCGGTCACGATCTTCTGCGCCCGGGACGACATCTTTCCGCCGCTGCCGGCACGGGCGCGCATCGTCACCATCCCATCGCTGTTCGAACGGACGGGCGGCGAATGCGACATGGACCACGTGCCCACGCCCGACACGCTGCACTGCGCGCCTCTGGGCTGGCCGGGCATCCGTCAGGCGATGGGCCGGATCGCGGGCTGGTTCGCCAGCGATGATCCCGCACTGATGATCTGCGATGTCAGCGCCGAGATCGCACAGCTGTCGCGCATCTGTTCGGTCCCCCATGTCAAGATCCTGCAGCATGGCGACCGCGGCGATCAGGGACACCAAGCCGCCTATGCGGGGGCCGTGGGCCTTCTGGCGCCGTTCTCTGCCGCCTTGGCGCAGCCGGATTGGCAGCCACTTGCAGACCGCATCCATTATGCCCCCGGCCTGGGCATTCCCGCGATCACGCCTCCGGACCGGGCGGAGGCGCGGCGGGCCTTGGGGCTGGACCCTGACCGCCCCGTGGCGCTGTTGGTGTCGGGTGCGGGCGGCACCGGGTTCGCGCAGGCGCCGATGGGCGTGGCCGCGCGGGCCTTTCCCGACTGGCACTGGATGACCATCGGCGCGACCCAGCCCGACTGGCATGCGACGCAGGGCGGCAACCTGACCCACCGGGGCTGGGTCGACAACCCGGCGACCCATGTGGCGGCGGCGGATCTGGTGATCTCGTCGACGGGCAACACCACCTGCGCGCAGGTTCTGGCTGCCGGGCGGCCGTGGATCGTGGTGCCGGAATGGCGCTATTTCGACGAACAGCGCCTGAAGGCCGAAGCCTTGGCCCGCGCGGGCGTCGCGCTGCACCTGCCGCATCTGCCGTCCAGCGCACACGCCTGGCGCGCGGCGGTCACGCGGGCGATGGAGGGTCACGACCCCGCGGCACAGGCGCGCCTGGTCACCGCCGATCCCGCGGCCGACACGGCCCGATGGCTGGAAACCCTGGCGCGCGACCTGTGGTCCGCCGCCCCCCCGACACGTATCCCCGAAGGAGCCCCTGAATGATCCACGTTTCCGCCCTGACCATCGCTGCGGGCCGCGAGGCCCATTTGCGCAATGTCGTCGCAGGCTTTCAGGCCCAGCATCACAAACCGTCGGAACTGATCATCGGCGTGATGCAGGACGCCGACTATACCGACCTGCCCCGAACCGACTTTCCCATCCGCCAGATCCGCGTGTCGGCACCCGAACTGCCGCTGTCGGCGGCGCGCAATGCGGTGGCCGATGCGGCGACGGGCGACATGCTGGCCTTTGTCGATGTCGACTGCATCCCGGCGCCCGATTTCATCAACGGCTATCTGGACCGCATGGCGGACCGTCGCGGCCTGTTCATGGGTGAGGTGATGTACCTGCCCCAAGGCGGCACCGACGGGGGGCTGGATTTCGACCGCTTCGCCGACATCGCCGTCAAGCATTCCGACCGCCAGGGCCCCCCTGCCTCCGGCGTGGCGGCCTGTGCCGACTACCGATGCTTCTGGTCGCTGAACTTTGCGATGTGGCGCCAGGATTGGCTGGACGGCCCGCGTTTCGACGAGAGCTTTTCCGGATATGGCGGCGAGGATACCGATTTTGGTCGCGCCTGGTCGGACGGCGGCGCCCCTATCTGGTGGATCGCGGGGGGCCGCGTCTATCATCAGTACCATCCGCATTGCATGCCCCCGGTTCATCACCTGCACTCTGTCCTGCGCAACACCGAGATCTTTGCCCGCAAATGGGGTCACCGCACGATGGAGCATTGGCTGTATGCGTTCCAGCTGATGGGCCTGATCCGCAACGCGCCCGAGGGGTTGCAGCTGCTGCGCGAACCCGGCCCGACGGAATTCGCCCTGTGCGAACAGCAGGGGCACATGCCCTATGCCAATTCCCGCCGTGTCATCGACCACCTGCACCGGCTGGCCGAAGACGACCGCATGACGACCGAACGCGTTGCCCGCGAACAAAGCGCCCTGTTGATGCCCGCCGCCGAATGACCGCTCGCCCGTTGCGGATCGCGGTGATGGCACATTGCCGTCACCCCATCGCGGCCCCGTTCATGGGCGGGATGGAGGGTCATGCCCACCACCTTGTCCATGCCCTGCGGGCGCGGGGGCATGACGTGACCTTGGTCGCGGCGGGCGACAGCCGGGTGGACGTGCCGCTGTTGCCCCTGATGGCGCAGCATTACGACCGTGATTATCCGTGGCACCAATATCACGGCACCGAACCGCTGAACGCCCATCTGGACAGTCACCATGCGGCCAGCCTGGCGACGCTGGCGGACATGGATTTCGACGTCATCCACAATAACACGCTTCATCGGTTTCCGCCGCGCTTTGCGCGGGCGGCGCGTGTGCCGATGGTCACCTCGCTGCACGTGCCGCCCTTTGACGCGCTGCGCCGGGCCGTGCGCGACAGCGTGGCCCCGTGGCATGTGGCGACAGGATGTTCGCGCAGGCATCTGGCGGCCTATTTCCCCGAAGGCCCGCCCGCATCGGCGCGGGTGGTGCCGAACGGCATCGATCTGGCGCAATGGCCTTATTCGCCGCGGGGTAACGGGCAGGCGGTCTGGGCGGGACGCATCACGCCGAACAAGGCACCCCATCTGGCGATCGCCGCCGCGCGTCGCGCGGGCGTCGCCCTGACGATCTTTGGCAGCATCGAGGATGGCGATTACTTCGACGCGCAGGTCCGCCCGCAGTTGTCGGGGGACATCCGTTTTGGCGGGCACTTGGCGGGACCGGATCTGGCCGCGGAATACGGTCGTGCATCGGCCCTGCTGTTCACGCCGCAATGGGACGAGCCCTTCGGCCTGACCGCGATCGAGGCAATGGCCTGCGGAACGCCCGTGGCCGCCGTCGCGATGGGCGCGGTACACGAGGTGCTGGGTCCGGCCGGGCGGTTCGCCGCCCCCGATGGAGCCGGGCTGGACCGCGCGCTGATCGAGGCGATGCAGATCCCTCGCGACGTGCCGCGCCGGCATGTGGCCGGCCACTTTGGGTTGGACCGCATGATCGACACGCTGCAGGCGCTGTACGTCGAGGCGATCGACCGGCGGCACGATCCCGCGCCGCCGGTCGATTTTCTGCCCGTCGAACTGCCGCCGTCGCTGGCGGTGCGCGGGGTCGAACCGGCGCTTCAGTCCGGGATGCGCTGACCCAGGACGCCGCGGGGGGCGGGCGGTTCCTCGCGCCGCGGCTCGGTCGGAACGGCATCCTGGTCGGTCATCACCGCCACGACATCGGCGGCGATCTTGTCCAGCAGGTCCAGTTCCGCATCCTCGATCTGGCGCGGTTCGCGGTCCATCAGGCACAGGGCGCCCAGCACATGGCCGTCAGCCGTGCGCAGCGGCGTTCCGACATAGAACCGTCCCTGCCACTGGCGCACCGCCGGGTTGTCCGAAAACCGCACGTCGCGGTCGGTGTCAGGCACGACCAGCGTGTCGTCGGCGGCGATGACGTGATTGCACATCGCCTCGGCCCGCGGCATCCAGTTCATGCGCGGCTCGGTCTCCGTGCGGCGGCCGGGCAGGTCCGCGCTTTGCCCGACGATGTATTCCGCATCGGCATCGATCGCGGAGATGAAGGCCAGGCTGACATCGAACACATCCGCCGCACGTTTCGCCAGATCGTCCAGATCCTCGCGCGCGCGGCCGTCCAGGACCGCGGTCTGGGCAAGGGCGTCCAGGCGCGCGGCCTCGTCCGCGGGGGGCGGGGGGGCCTGCATCGCGGCGCGGTCTGCGTGGGCCGGGCTCAGCCGCTGGACGGCCTCGTCCATGGACAGCACGATCTGATCGACGCCAAGCGCCTCGGCCCGGTCGGGGCCCGCCTGATCCTCGGGGGCGTTCCACAGCGCCAGGACGATCCGAAGGTCGGGCCAGCGACGGCGCAGACGTCGGACGAAACCGCGCACGGCCGCGTCCGGATCGCGGCTGAAATAGCCGATGCAGACGGTGTCGATCCCCTCCAGGTCCAACCCGTCGACATAGCGCGCGGTGACCGTGCCGGTCGCGCGCTGGATTGCGGGAATGTCGGCCAGCGCCAGGGCGTGAACCAGCATCTCGGCCGAAATGGCATCGACCTGCCACTTGCCGCCGATGCAGGCGACGCGCGGGGTGCCGGCGGGGGTGGCCGGGTGATCCTCGCGCAGGTCTTCCAGCAGCTGGTCCATGCCGTCGACCACGCGCAGCCGATGCTCGACCCGTGCATTGGCGTGGTAATCGTCGCTGGCCTGGCGCAGGACCTCCATTCCCGTCGTGTTGTAGAACGCGGCGATCCCGGTCGTGCGGATGGCATCGGACGCGATTTCATAGGCTTCGTCGGGATCGTTGGCGATCAGGCGCTGATAGATGCGGGTGGGCAGGTCCAGCGCCGGGGTCGACCCCAGCAGCGTGTCGAAGAAGGCCAGCTGCGGCAGGTTGCGGCCCACGACCAGCAGGCAGACCGTCAGGGGCGTCGACAGGATCAGGCCAAGCGGCCCCCACAGCGCTGTCCAGAAAGTCGCCGCCGCGATCAGCGACAGCGCCGACAGGCCGGTCGAGGTGCCGTACAGCATCGGCTCGACGATGTTGTTGCTGACCAGTTCCAGGAACACGATCAGCGCCAGCGCCATCAGCACCATCTGCCATCCGGGATCGACGGCGAAGGCCAGGGCCAGCGGAAAGATCGCCGACAGCATCGGCCCGACATAGGGAATGAACCGCATGATCGCGGCCAGCGTGCCCCACAGGATCCAGCCCGGCACCCCGATGGCCCACAGGCCAAGCGCCATCGGAATGCCGTAGGTGACGTTCACCACCAGTTGCATCAGCAGGTACTTGGAGATCCGCTTGCCCGCCTCCTCCAGCGCGTCGGTCGAGCGGTGCAGGTTGCCGCCCAGCAGGCGGATCAGACGGTCGCGCAGATCTCCCCGGTCCAGAAGGACAAGGAACACGAAGACGACCACGATGCCCAGGGTGGCCAGCGGCGCCAGGGCGGGGGCCAGCCAGGCGCTGGCGGTGGCAAAGGGGGACGGGCCGTCGCCCACGACCGTCACGGCCAGCGGGTCGGCCACGGCGCCGGGGGCGTCCTGCAGGGCGGTGGCCAGCTGTTCCTGGACGGTGGCGATGGTCTGGAACACGCCGTCGAACAGGCCCGGCCCCTCCATCTGCTGGCCCAGCCCCTGGATCTTGGCGCGGATCGTGGACTGATAGGCGGGCAGTTCGGCGCTGAGCACACTGACCTGCGACGTGATCAGCAGGCCCAACCCCAGCAGCATCGCGATGACCGTCAGCATGACCACTGACACCGCCGCCACCTGCGGAATGCCGCGACGGACCAGAACCTTGACCAGCGGCCCCAGGGCAAAGCTGATCAGAAAGGCGATCGCCAACGGGATCAGCACCTCCTGTCCGTAATACAGCAGGCCGATGATGACCGTGCCCACGACCAGCCACGCAGCCATGCGCACGATGTCGACCCGACCCTCGGGCACGGCGACTGCGGCATTGGCATCCGGCCCCAGCAGGTCGTGCGGGGCCTGACGCGGCCCCGAAGTGTTCAGTGTCATGATGGTCCCCCGACATGCCCCCTGCACGGGGGCGCTGGTCAACACGGCACGAAGGCCCCGGTTCCGTCGCTGCGGGCGGATGCCCGCCGACGGCCATCCGTCCTGCCGCACGCATCATATGATACCGGAACCGGGTGCGTCACGCGCCGTTGCGCTGCCGACCGGCCCAAGGGTGGGCCGGTCCCGAACAGACGAGAGTTTTCCCGATGAACACCACGATCCGCACCCCCGGCGCCGATGATGCGGGCCCGCTGGAGCAGGCCGACAAGGAGGCCGCTGCCCAAGCCGCGCGCCACCGCCACCATCCGGTCGTCAAGGCCGTCGGCACGCTGAGCGAGGTGGCCGACCAGGTGCCCTTGTCCCTGGTTTGCGGCAGCGTGATCCTGGGCGGGGCGTTGTCGGGGCAGGATCATGTCGCGCGCACAGGCCTGCGGATGATGGCGGCGCATGTCCTGGCCAATTCGGTCAAGCGGGTGATCAAGAACCGCTTTCGCCGCACCCGCCCGGTCGAGATGATCAAGCGGCAGGACTATCGCTGCGAGCCCGGCGAAAGCCGGGGCGGCCACGAGACGTCCTTTCCTTCGGGGCACACGGCGGGTGCGGTGGCGGTGGCCGTCGTCGTCGCGCGCGATCTGCCGCACATGGCCGTGCCCGCCCTGGGGGTCGCGGCGATGATCGCGGGAATCCAGGTGCCGCGGGGCAAGCACTATCCGGGCGATGTCGCGGCCGGTGCGGTTCTGGGTCTGGTCTCGGCGCTGGTCGTGCGCCGGCTGTGGGACAGGGCCGCGCGCGACTGAACTTATGTCAACGGAACGTGGCGTCACGACCGCCCGTTTCATCGACAGGATACGGCCCCGCGATCCTGCCGGGCCAGGGAGAGACATCATGGCGACCGCCTCCGACGACACCAAGACCAAGACCGCGACCAAGAAATCCGCCCGCGCGGCAGGACAGAAAACCGCGAAACCCACAGCTGAGGCCCGCACCAAGCGGTCGCAGGCCGTGGCTGCGAAATCAAAGGCCAAGACCGCCAAGCCCGCGGCGACGGACAAGGGCCTTGCGGATCTGTTCGAACACGCCTTGGCGGACATGTATTACGCCGAGAAGAAAATCTATAAGACGCTGCCCAAGATGATCAAGGCGGCCGACCATCCCGACCTGATCGCCGCCCTGACCGCGCATCGCGAGGAGACCGCAGGCCAGATCGAAACCTTGGAGGCGATTTTTGAACTGCTCGGCAAGCGCGCCAAGGCCGTGAAATGCGACGCCATCGACGGCATCCTGGAAGAGGGCGAAAGCCTTTTGGAGGATTTCGGTGACAGCGTTGCCGCCGACGCCGCGATAATCTTCAGTTGTCAGGCGGTCGAGCATTACGAGATCACGCGCTACGGCTCGATGCGCGCCTTTGCCGAGGCCTTGGGGATGGATGAGGCCAAGACCCACCTGGAGGGGATCCTGGCCCAGGAAAGCGCGGCCGACACCAAGCTGACCGAACTGGCCGAGGATTCGGTGAACGACGCGGCCGCCGAATACGACGACCACGACGCCTGAGCGTATAGGACGGCCCCCGCGATCCGGGGGCCGTGTTCGTCACACCAGAAAGAATGCCATCATCGCATCAGTGGCCAAGGGGCCAGGAGCGGTGTGGCTGCCGGTTGGCTGACCACCGGACCACGCGTGACCCAGTCCTTGAACCCGCCACGTCTCGATCCGCAGCGTGCCCGCGTCATCGCGGTATCGGCCGATATGCACGGCACGGTCATTCAGCCGTGCATCCGCAGCGCGTCGGATCAGGCCGGGTTGCCGCCGCAGCGCCTGCGCCACCACGGCATCGGCGTTGCGCGGCGACACGGTCTTGTCGGTCGCGCCATGCACGACGAACAGCCGGCAGCCCACGCCCTGACCCCGATCGGAACCGCCCTGCGACATCGCCTGGAACGCGCCCGCCATGTCCATAGCCGCGCCGTTGGGAAGGCCCGAATGACAGGCCACGGCACCGAAATCGTCCGCAAAGACCGCGCCCAGGATCACCGCCATCGCCCCGCCGGCCGACAGCCCTGCGGCAAAGCGCCGGTCGGGTGCCACGGAATGGTCGTGGGCGACGCTGCGGGTCAGGTCGACCAGAAAGGCGGCCTCTCCGCCGTCGCGGGCGGCATGACGGGCCTCGAACCAGTTCCAGCAGCGGTTCATGTTGGCCTGTGACGCCTGTGCGGGGGCCACGACGATCATCCGATGGCGCTCTGCCGCCGCCATGATGCCAGTACCGCGGGCGAAATCATCCGGATCCTGCGTGCAGCCGTGCAGCAGCAGCAACAGTCCTGCAGCCGGGCGCCCCTCCAGCGACGCGGGCAGATACAGGCGATAGTCGCGCGACTGCCCTGCCGCCTGATGCTGGTGGGTGGTCCAACTGGCACCCTGGGGCATATCTATCAGCGTGCTGTCGCGCATGGCCGCACCTGCTGGAAAGCCCGCCGGCATCCGGGGCATCTGCGGCATCGACAGGCCGCCACCCGGCATGCGCGGCATCGCGCCCCCGCCCAATCCCGACTGGATCATCTGCGTGGCTTGCGCCAGATCGCCCGACCGCATCAATTCGGTGATGCGGGCCATGTTCATCGGCATCTGTTCGGTCATCATCGTGTTCCCTTGTTCGTTCGGCAGGCGTCCAGCGCCGCCTTGACCCCGGCATCCGCCTGGATGGTGCCCAGAACCTCGATCGAGCGGATCGTGGCGGTGATCAGGTCCGGGGGAATGTCGCGGGCAAAGCGGGCAAGCCCGATCACCCGTAGGTCCAGCATCTGGTTCGCGGCCTGCAGGGCCTCCAGTTCGGCCCGGGACAGATCGCGCAGACCCATCACGAAATCGTCGCGCACGATGGCCGGGGCCACCGAGGCGTCGTGTCGGTCCAGCTGCGCCCGGATCGCGGTGCGGATCAGGTCGCTGCGACTGGCATAGAAGCCTTCGCGCACCAGCAGGTCGATCCGTCCCAGATCGACGAAGCCCAGATTGATGGTGATCTTTTCGGTATCGGCCGTCCGGGCCGGAGAGGCGGTCGCCATGATTGCTACCCCTTCCTTATACCATCCATATGGATGTCTAACGGAAGGATTGCGACCTGATCTTTGTCAGTCGGTTCTATGACACCAGCCTGCGACGGCGTCCGGTCGCCATGCCCCGCGCGATGGCCTCTGCGATGTCGGCACAGGCCGTGATCCCCTGAACGAACGGGCGGTCGTGCATCAGGTAGGGGATCGCCGCCAAACACAGCCTGCCACTGAACGGACCTGCGCCCAGCAGGCTGTAATCCTGCGCCACGTCGGGAATTTCGTGATCCGCATCCAGCAGTGCGCGCCGCAACGTCGGGAAGGGCAGGTCTTCGGTGCTGAGGGGCTTTTGCCCCCGTGCATCGATGAACACGGCAAAGCGTTCGGTGCGGTCGTCATGGACGATGACGGTCTCTGCGCCATCGCGGGTCATGTCGTAATCCTCGCCCAAGGGCATGATCGACAAGATGCCGGCATCGCGCAGCGCCAGGACGCGCCGGATCGATTCCGACGGGACTGCGGCATAGTTGTCGACAAACACCTTCTTCAGACCCCTGTCGAACCGGTCGCGGTCGTCGTCGGACAGGTCCGGCACGATCTCCTCGACCTGTTCATGCATGCGCAGCAGGGCATAGCGCCAGGCGACGGTGATCTTGTGCGCCTTGTTGTGTTCGACCTCGTCCAGATTGGCGCGGGCCCACTTGAACGGATCGGCGGCCTCGCGCGCGGCGAAATAGGCATCGGCAAAGCTGTCCGCGTCCAACCCGCCCAACCCGATCCTCAGCGCAAAGGCCGGGTCGGCCTGCATGATCTCGGCCCGGACCAGATCGAAGGCCGCATCCAAGGGCGCCGGGGTCGACAGGCAGGCGGCCAGCGCCGGGGCGGTGGCGATGGTCAGGGGTTCATAGGGGATGGGGCAATAGAAGTCGGCCTCGGGCAGGACGCCCGACCGCGACATCATCACGATCCGCAGATCCGCCGATGCCGGGTCCAGATCAAAGCGCAGGTCATCACCCTTGCGGCGGAAACGACCGTGCTGGTTCACCACCGCCATCGCCGCGTCGATCGAACTGAGAGAGGTGCCCATGATGCCGACCCGCACGGCGGGAATGTCGGCCTCGATCAGTCCGGACCAGGGACTGGGGAAATAGCTGCGGGTGGCCTCGTCCTCATCGGGGAAGGCGTGGCCTGTGGCGACGATCACGCGGTCGAAGGGACCGTCGCACCCATCCGCCGTCATCACGCTCAGGCCTGTATCGTCGGACTGGATGTCCAGAACCTCGGTCGCCTCGCGGATGTCGATCCGGTAGCCCCGTGACCGCGCCCGATCGACCAGCGCCATCAGCTGATCGCGGAAATATTCACCCAGCAGCAGGCGCGGCGTGAACTGACGCTCGTCCAGGTCCTGGGGGTCCAGGCCGTAGGATCTCAGCCGCGCATCCGGCTGATCCTGCAGCCAGTCCAGATAGGTGGTCGCAATGGGCGGTATCTCGATGCTGGCGATGTTGGCCAGCATCGCGCGGTTCGACATTTCGGGTGAATAGGGCATGCCGATCCCGGCACGCGGTCCCTTTTCGTACAGCGTGACCGCCAGGGGCAGGCCAGTGTCCAGAAGGTGCAGCAGCGTATAGATGCCGGTCGGGCCGATGCCGACGATCGCGATGGTCCTGGCGGTCATATGTGTGTCCATGGGTTTGAAACGCCGCCCGTGGGCGTCCGTTCCGGCATCAAATGCTGGTCGGGTCGATCAGAAAGTCCAGCCGCGCCACCGTGCCGCCGTCCTTGCCTTTCGCCAGCGTCAGTTGGCCGTTCAGCGCCGTCGCGAACTGGCGTGCGACGATCAGTCCCAGGCTGTCCGACGTCTCCAGATCGAAGCCTTCGGGCAGGCCAGGGCCCTGGTCCACGATGCGCAGCGTCGCGGGGATGCGTCCGTCAGGGCTGGCCGCGTCGACGGTCAGCCTGACGGTGATCTCCGTGTCGCGGCCTTCGGGGGCGCCGTGTTCGATGGCGTTCATCACCAGTTCGCTGGCAATCAGACCCAAAGGGACGGCCGTGTCATGCGGCAGCGGCAGGCTGTCGGCGCTGAAGTCCAGATCGACGTCGCCTGCGCCCGTGACCTCCACCACGTCATGCAGCACCTCGCGCAGGTATTCGGCCGCGTCCAGCGTTTGCAGGTCCGGTGAATGCAGCCGCCGCTGCAGCAGCGATATCGACCGGATGCGGGTCTGCGACGCGACCAGCGCCTGGCGCGCGGTCTCGTCCGCGACCAGCTGGGACTGCAGGCGCAGCAGCGCCGCGACTGTGGACAGGTTGTTCGAGATCCGGTGCTGCAGTTCAGAGAACATCAGGCTGCGTGATGTCGCCAACGCGTTGGCGCGTTGTTCGGCGGCCATGCGCTGTTCCAGGGCCCGACCGGCGGCGGTGATGAACACCACGTCCGTGGCAATGATCAGCGCATAGAGCAGCAGCGCGACGATGGCTCCCGGCGTGATGGCCAGGCTGCGCACCGGTTCGATGAAGAAATACCACGCGATGACCCCGCAGGCCACGCCCACGGCCAATCCGGACCGCAGCGACGAGAAGACCAGCGTCAGCATGACGGCAGGAAAGAAGGTCAGGAACGGAAATCCAGGCGGTAGCGCATCGTTCAACGCAAAGCGCAGCGCAGTCGACAGCACGATCGCCGACAGGGCGAACACCACCTGATGGCGCAGAGACCTGCGGGCCAGAAGCGCCGCGCCCAGCCCCTGCATCAGCTTGTCGGACAGCGTCCGGCGGTCAGGCGCTGCAGCGTTCGTCACGTCATGTCCCGTCTTGTCCCCGCGGCCGGCCAATGCCGGACCATCCGCACCTTAGCAAGAATAATGCGGTGGAAAATGGCAGAAATGACTGATGTTTGACGGAGCTTTTGGATTGTCGGTACGGCAGCCGTCGGAAGGGCGGTCAGCGCGGCGAGGCCGCGGTTCAACGGCATGGGGTGAAGGTGTCGATCAAATCCGCCATAGGGTAGCGGTTGGTGGCGTTTTTCATGAGCAGAGCGGTTTCTTCGACATCGTTTAAGATAAAGTATTCAAACGGTTATACGTCGTATCATCTCGACGCTGCAGGGATTGAGGAGCGCCAGCCGCCACGGCTTCGTCAACACGTAAGGCCAGCCTTCGCAGACGTGCCAGACCTTACGGCCCGACTGAGCGGCCAGACCCGATCATCACAAATCAACAGCATCGACGAGACCAACAGGCGATTTTTTGGTTGGCCGCGATGTCATTGGACGTAACGGTATCCAGGTGCCCAAGCGCCGTAAAACAAATTAGTCCTTAGCGCGATACAATAGCGGTTTGAAATTGCGTGGCGTGGCTTTCTCGATGAAGTGAACAGCATGCAAAGAGTTTTTGCCAATTTAGAAACTTCAATTCTAATAATCGGAAGATGTGTTTTCATCAATTGTCAACAAAAATGCGATAAAATTGCAAATATTGTTTATTAGCAGATCGCCCTGCTGGATCACTGTCTCCCCTCAATGTCATAGAACAATATTGGAGTTTCAGACTGCGCGTCAGACACTCCAAATGCCTTCGCCTAGCCTCAATGCGTCGGCATGCTCCCTCCCTATCAGGACCGTTGTTGCGAACAGTTCGCCTGCACGTCGCCAGTGGCCGCTCAGAGGGACGCCTTGCACGCTGAGGGTGAAACCGTCGGCCGTAATGGTCAGCGGTACTTGGCTATAGTCGATCCACAACCCGGTCAGTGGAAACTGGGCCTTGAACGCAGCTTCCTTGGCACTGAACAGTAGTGTCGCTGCCAGTGGTTCGGAGAGCACCGGATCGACATGGTCCAGCGGGTGGCGGATCAGTTCCGCCATGTCGTCCGACATCGGCTCCGCCCGCTCCAGATCCAGACCGATGGCCGGCCAATCCGCTTGCCGTGACACGACGGCCGCGGCGATCCGCGCTGTGTGGGTGATGCTGCCCGACACGCCCGGCGGCCAGGCCGGTGCCCGCGCTGCGGTCGTGGTGACGGCGCCAGGCATCAGGCCCATATCGGTCATGGCCAGTCGTGCGGCCGCGCGGCCCGCAGTGAATTCGCGGATGCGCGAGGGGACCGCGCGCCGTACCGCCGCCTCCTCTTCCGGCCAGAGAGGCGGCTGCGGGACGTCGATATCGCACACGGCCAGTCCGACGCCCTGCGGCAGCATCGCCCGAATCGCCTGCACGACACTGGTCTGTTCCCCCGTTTTCATGGTCCGATCTAAGCCTGCGGCGGGGTTTGCGGCAATGGGATAAGGCTGCATCGTCACGGCATTGCCAGAGCGCAACCCACGGGCGATAAGGCGAAGGCACGGGGCATGGATAGGGATCACTGCGATGGATATTGATGGTATCAGCGTCATCCTGCCCGCCCATCAGGAGGAAGCCGGCATCGGCGCCTGTCTGCGCGGGCTGTGTGCGCAACGTCTTGTGCCCGGCGTGTCGCACCAGATCGTCGTGATCGCGAATGGCTGTACAGATGCCACTGCACAACTGGCCCGCGATGCCGCGCCCGCCCTGACGACGGCGGGCTGGCAGGTCTCGGTGCTGGAAACCGCCATCGGGAACAAGATCGCCGCACTGAACATGGGCGACGCTGCGGCGACAGGTGGAACGCGCATCTATCTGGATGCCGATGTGGTGATCGGACCGGGCATGATCGAGGCGCTGCATATCACCCTGTCGGGGCCGGGTGCGCGCTATGCGGGGGCCAGGCTGATCGTGCCGCCGGCCCGGAACCTGCTGTCGCGGGCCTATGCGCGGTTTTGGCAAAAGCTTCCTTTTGTGGCCACTGGCGTGACGGGGGCCGGCCTGTTCGCAATGAACGCAGAAGGGCGCGCGCGGTGGGACCAGTTTCCGCCCGTGATCGCTGACGACGGGTTCGCACGGCTGAACTTTTCCCCGGCCGAACGGACGCGGGTCGAGGTTCCGTACGCTTGGCCCATCACGGAAGGGTTTCGCCGCCTGATCCGCGTTCGCCGGCGCCAGGATGCGGGGACCGCGCAGCTAGCGGAGCGCTATCCCGACTTGCAGCAGAACGCATCGGGCGACCGCCCGTCCCTGGGTCGTATGCTGCGGCTCGGCCTGACCGATCCGGTCGGGTTCGCAGTTTACGCTACGGTCACCGCTGCGGTCCGCCTTGGCCGCCCATCGCAGGGTTGGGATCGCGGCCGCTAACACGGCCCTGCGCATCTTTCGGTTGCAGGAATGCAATGACCGCCTGAGCGCACCCGCAGGGAGTGTGCCCCAAGGCCGATCTTATATGTTGGTTAATAGATCAAATTGAATTGATCCAGAATTTGACTTTCCGGACAACATTTGGGTCGTTTTAAGGGAACCCGGGAAAACTTGGCCGTCAAATGCTGTCATGCGGGTGAAAACACCCGTGATTCACAACCTTAGCGTGCAAAATCGCATTGGCCCTTAAATCAAAAGGTGAAACCGCAGCGGCGGACCATCTTTTTGTACAACTTGTATCTATATTGGTGCGTTGGATAGAAGCGGCCCATGGGCCTTCGCGACGGTTCGCCGGGACCTTTAGTTAAAAGTTTATCGATTTCTTTGTCACGAGTGCGGAGATACGCAGATGCTACAGTCGAATGACGGCCACGAGCTCGGCTCCTCGCAGGCCACCAACCCGGTCGCCGGGATCGAACTTCCCAAAGTGTATGATAACGGTGGCAAGCGTCTGCTTGACCTGTCCTTGATCCTGCTTGCGCTGCCGTTCCTGATCCCGGTCATGGTCCTGGTCGCGCTGGCGGTCATGCTGGACGGCGGGTCGCCGATCTACACGCAGAACCGTCTTGGCCGCGGGTGGAAATCGTTCCGCCTGTACAAGTTCCGCACCATGAAGCCCCAGGCGGATCAACTGCTGGAGGCCCATCTGGCGGCCAACCCCGCCGCCCGCGCAGAGTGGGATGCCGATCAGAAGCTGCGCAACGATCCGCGCGTCACCAAGATCGGTGCGTTCCTGCGCAAGAGCTCGCTCGACGAGCTGCCGCAGCTGATCAACGTGATCCTGGGCCACATGAGCCTGGTCGGTCCCCGTCCGATGATGCCCGAACAGCGCGTCCTGTACCCGGGCGTCTACTACGCGGCGCACCGCCCCGGCCTGACCGGCCTGTGGCAGGTCTCGGTCCGCAACGGATCGACCTTTGCGACCCGTGCGGTGTTCGACGAACGCTACTCTCGGGAAATCAGCCTGGCGCTGGATGTGTCCACGATCATCCGCACCTTCCAGGTCGTTGCCCGCTGCACCGGGTGCTGATCTCCGCCTCGTCGTGACAAGAAGGTCCACCATCCTTCCGGATGGTGGGCGCTTTCGTCAGGGTTTCAGCACATCCCGGTACATAGCGATGATCTGCGCGGCCTTGGCATCCCAGGTATAGTGATCCTGCACCATCCGCCGGGCGGCCGCGGCCATCGTGGTCAGTCGCGTGGGGTCGCGCAACACGTCCGCCAGCGCCTGTTCCATCCGCGCCGCGATCTGCTGGCGGGTCCCGAGGGGGATGGCGAAACCCGTCTCGGCCGTCACCAGTTCTCCGGGCCCGGCATAGTCGACGACCATCGGGACGACGCCCAGGGCCATCGCCTCCAGCACGACCCCGCCACCGAATTCGCGGATCGAAGGGAAAGTCAGCAGGTTTGCGGTGGCCAGGATCTGCTGCACCTGCTGGTGGGGAAGGTGGCCGTGGAATGTCACCGTGTCGGCAATGCCAAGGCTGTCGGCCTGCGCCGTCAATTCGGGCAGCATCGGCCCCTCTCCGATGACATCCAGCACCATCTGACCTGACCGCGCAAAGGGTGCGATCGCGTCCAGCAGGATGTGCGGCCCCTTGTAGGGCACCAGCCGACCGACAAAGCAGGCGCGCAGGGGCAACGTCGTGTCCTGTGGCGCGACCAGGTTGAAGCGCGTGGGATCAATGGCGTTTTCGGGCAGCCATACGACCTTGTCCTGAAAGCGCTCGGGGATCTCGCTGGCGGTGTGGCGCGATCCGGCGATGATCAGTGCCGCGGCCGCATGGGTGCGGCGCAGCTGCGGGTTCAGCTTGTAGATGCCGCGGACATAGGACAGCCATTCGCGTTCGCGCCGCCGTTCCGCATCGAAGCCCCTGGGCCAAGGCACGCCGCCGTTCAGCGGCCCCAGCACGAAGGGCACGCCCGCCGCCGCCACCTTGGGCGCCAGGGTCGAGGCCGTTGTGGGCGACAGCGGCGTGACGCGATGCACGATGTCGAACCGCTTGGCACGGATGTCATCGCCGAAACGCTTCCAGACAAGGCGTTCGAAATAGGGATAGCTCAGCGCGGCGATGGCGGTGACGGTAGTCCAGCCGCGACCCTTGCCCATGCGCAGAACCTCGGCGGCGCGGTACATGGGGGCAGCGACGGCCTCGCTGTCGATGGCGGTAAAGTCGCGACCTTCGACCATGCCGGCGCGCAGGAAAGCGTCGCGATTGCGGATCTGGGTGACGATATGCACGTCGGTCTGGCGATGCAGCGCCGCGGCCAGCGACCAGCCGACCAACGGGACCGAGACCCATTCCGGGTTGGCCGCTTCGGCGATCACCAGGACCCGTGGTCGAGACAGGGACATCCAGAGGCCTCTTCGCTAGATCTTGAACGCGCCGGGGCGATGGCCGACAACAGGGAAACACTAGCCGACTCGGACGGTCTAGGCCATCGGCCTGATCGAAAGATTGCACCGATTTTTACAGTCCCGCGCTGTGGATAGCGGCAACGGGCTTCGCGCGGGCAGCAGGGAGACGCGATCTTGGCACTGGGCTATGTTGTTCCCGAATTTCCGTCGCAGACCCATGCGTTCTTCTGGAGAGAGATCGGCGCGATCGAGGATGCTGGCACGCCCGTCCGCCTGTATTCGACGCGCCGCCCGCCCGCGGGGTCGTGCCCCCATGCCTTCGCCGAACAGGCCGCGGCGCGCACGACCTACCTGTTTCCACCCCGCATCGGTGCGGTGCTGCGTCTGCTGGCGCATCCGGTCCGTACCGCGCGTGCGGTGGGCTATCTGGCGGGCCTGTCGCAGACGTCGATCGCCGGCAGGCTGCGGCTGCTGGCGCTGCTGCCCTCGGCGGCAGATCTGGTCCGGGATGCGCGACGCCACGATGTGCGGCACCTGCACATTCATTCCTGCGCCAATGCCGCGCATCTGGGTGCATTGGCTGCGATCCTGGGCGACCTAACCTACAGCCTGACACTGCATGGGGATCTGCCGGTCTATGGTGTGGACCATGCCGCCAAGATGGCACGTGCCAGCTTTGTCGCCGCGGTGACCCTGCCCTTGGCGCAGCAGATTGCGGAGGTCAGCCCCGCGACCCCGAACCCGGTGATCTGGATGGGCGTCGATTGTGCGCGCTTCACCCCGTCGGATCGTGCGCCGGGGCAGGATTTCACCGTCGCAACGGTGGCCCGTCTGAACCACATGAAGGGCCACCGGTTCTTCCTGCAGGCATTGGCCCAGCTGCGGCAGCAGGGCATTTCCATCGCCTATCGCATCGCAGGTGAAGGCCCTGAACGGGACGCGATCCTGGCCGAAATCGATCGGCTCGGCCTGCAGGACCAGGTCCAGATGATGGGGTCGCTGGACGAATCGCGCGTGCTGGATCTGCTGCGCAGCGTCGACGCGCTGGCCCTGTCATCCATCGGACAGGGCGAAGCGGCCCCGGTCACGGTGATGGAGGCGATGGCCTGCGGCCTGCCGGTGATCTGTTCGCGAATCGGCGGGACGGGCGACATGATTCGCGACGGCGTCGACGGGTTTTTGGTCCCGCAAGGCGATGTTGCGGCCATCGTCGACCGGCTGCGCCGGCTGCAGTCGGACCCGGAATTTGCTGGCGCAATGGGTCAAGCGGCCCGCCAGTCCGCCCTGGTTTCATTCGACCATCAAACAAACGCGCGGCTGCTTCTGAGTCGGATCGCAGAAGCCCAAAAGTAGCATTGGCAGAAAGACAAGCGGAAAATCGCTGCCAACCCCAAAAATTACGTGATACGCCTGCACAAATGCGGGGATCCGCTCAAGGTAATACGGCAATTGCAAAATCTTGCTGCTGATAGGGAACCTTTTCAGTTGGGGATAATAAAGCCTTAATCTTGATCGCATAATGCTGCCGTACATCGGGCAACACGAATGGGATCAAGGGATGCCGACAATCAGAGGATCGAATGGCGACGACGCCATGCGTGGCAGCGGGCAGTCAGACGAAGTCTGGGGTCTTGGAGGATTGGATACGTTCTACTGGCGGCCGGGCATGGGCAATGACCGCTATCACGGCGGTACCGGCAGCGAACGCTTTGATGCTAACCCCTATACGCCCGGCAATCCCGGCGGCGACAGGCTGTATCTGGAAGGCAGCGCGGGTGCCCGCATCTCCCTTCGGTCGACCGAGGACGGCGTGGCCCGGATCGGGAACGAACGGGTGGAGTTCACCGGCATAGAGCGCATCCATGGCACTGCCGGCAACGACATCGTCTCCGCGGCGAATGCATCCATGAACACCGTCGGCGGCGGCAAGCCCGGCCATGGCGTGTCGATCTTTACCGGGGCGGGGAACGACCGCATCGCCGGATCGCGCTATGACGACGTGCTGGACGGCGGGTCGGGCAACGACACGATCAACGGCGGCGCCGGCAACGACTTCATCCATTCCAGCACGGGCAACGACCGGATCAACGGTGGCGCGGGCCAGGACAACATCCGGTGGGGCAATGGCGATGCCAATCACAACCCCGGCCATGACACGATCAACGGTGGGGCAGGCGACGACTTGATCAACATCTGGATCAAGCGCGGCGACATCTGGGGCCATAACGAGGATGTCGGCATCGCAGGCGTTACCGTCACAGTTGACCGCGTGCTGTCGAACGGCGCGTTCTCGGGCAATGCCAGCACCACTATCGGCGGTGACGCCAGCCTGCGCTTCGTCAATTTCGAACTGGGCTGGACCCATTCGGGCAATGACGTCATCGATGCATCGCGGGCGCGAGTGTCCGACAGCGGCGACGGCGTGAACTTCAACACCCGGTGGGGCCATGACCGTCTGACCGGCAGCAGCGGTGACGACACGCTGGACGGATCGATGGGCAAGGACACGGTCCGGGGCGGTCAGGGCGATGACAGCATCTGGATCGGCGACGGCAACAACGGCGATGGCGATCGTGACGTGCTGATCTTCCGCGCGGGTGACGATGCCGATACCGTCTACGGGTTCGAAACGGGTCGTGACGTCCTGGATCTGGGCGGTCGCAGCTATTCCGCGACGGAGGTCCGCGATGGCACACTGCTGAACTTTGGCGGCGGCGATTCCGTCCTGTTGCACGACGTCTTCGATTTCATCTGACGTCATGACACGATCTGCGCGCATCGGCCCCGATCCGGGCCGATGCGCGCAGAACACTAGCGGTTCAGCACCAGGATGACCCCGACCACGACACCGGCGATCAGGATCACGAAGCTAGCGGCATTTCGCGTCCGTTGAACCACCTGTTCCCGAGCCGTCGGCCGGAACGGGATCGACGCGATTGGGGCCACGCCCAGATATTTCGTCACCATGGCCTGCGTTCTTAGCACAGGGCGTCGCACCTCCAGCAGGAAGCCGGACAGCAGCGCCAGACCCAACCCCAGGACGACACCCAGCATCGCCAGACGCTTGCGGCCCGAACTGAGCGGGTATTCCGCCTCGGTCGCGCTCTCCAGCAGGATCATCTGCTGACCATAGTCGCTGGTCACAAGGCTCTGGTCCAGGCGCGCCTGCGACAGGCGTTCGGCGATGGCCATGCGCGGTACCTCCAGCGCGGCAAGCCGGCGGGTATAGTCCGCCATCGTCTCCGACACCTCGGGAATGCCGGCGACATTCGCGGCGATCATCGGCAGGCGGCGGTCGATCGCAGCCACTTCCAGCTGCAGCGACTCCTCCTGCTGCCGGATCAGGTCGATCTGGCGGCTTTGGCCGACCGACATCTGCTGTCCGTCGCCTTCGCGCAGGGCGTCGATCTGCGCCTCCAAGCGCTGCACTTCGGGGTGGTTCGGGGCCAGCGTGCGCCGGGCTTGGGCCAGATCGACCTCCAGGATGCGGAGCTGCTGGGCCAGCGGTTCCTGGCGGCCCAGTTCGGATGTCCCCACCTCCAGCGCCAGGCGCTCGCGTTCCAGCGCCTGCAGGGAGCGGATCAGTTCGGTCCGCTGGCCTTCCAGGCGGGTTTGCTCTGCGGCCAAAAACTCTAGGTTCTCAGGCATCCGGTCGGTGTTTTCCGTGCGGAAGGCCGCCAGGTCGGCCTCGACCGCGGCAATCGCCTCAAGCGCGCGGCGGTCCTGCGTCTCCAGCGTGCCGATCAGCTCGCTCAATCGCTGGTCGCGCTCTCTCAAGTTGCCGGTCTGGATCTGGTCGACAATGTCATTGGCCAGATTGGCGGAACCGGCGGCGGTGCCGGTCTGCGCCGTCACCTGGATGGCGGACACCTCCTCCATCGCGCCGGCAGAGGCGGTGACGCCCGCGACAAAGTTGATGCGCACATCCTGGCGGAACTGCGCGACCTTTTCATCCTCGCTCAGCGGCGTGTCGTCGTAGAGGTTGAAACGGTCGATCATGTCCAACACGTTGTTGCGGGCCATGATCCGCTGTTCGATGGTGCGCAGGCGGGTGGCGGTGTCGCCGCTGTCGACGCCGCCGGTCAGGACGGTCGGCTGGACCTGCAGCACGGCGATCGATTCAAACGCCCGGGGCAACGCCAGCGCCTGTGCCAGCGCGACCAGCACGCAAACGACCAGAAGCGCGGCCATCACCGGTCCCCGGCGCGACAGCATCCCGATAAATTCGCGTATTCCGACAATCGGTCCCATTCAAGCCTCGGCGTTATGAAGAAACAGCCCCAGCACGGGGCAATGACGGGTGACATGCGCCTCGCAGCGGCGCAGATCCGCCGCAGTGTCGCGGCGTCCGTCGATCGTCAGCAAGACCGTGTCGACCAGCGGCAGCGCCGCCAGGCCGGCATCGTCGGACAGGCAAGGGGGCAGGTGCAGGATGGTGACATCCGCGGCCATCCCCATGATCATCTCGGACAGGGCCTGCTGGAACTGCGGCGACAGCAGCGTGATCGCGGCCATGTCGGGCGCGGCCTGCACGGTGGCAAAGGCAAGCCGCGGCGTCACTGTGCAGGCGCGAAACAGCGGACCGGCTGGCGCCCCGGCTTGGCCGAACCGGGCCAGGACCGGTTGATGCGCAATGTCCAGATCGATCAACAAGACGTGGCGGTCCGGTCGGCGTGCCTCGGACAGGGCCAGGTTCAGCGCGGTCAGCGACGATGCCGGGCCCGGACTGGCCTGGCTGACGCCGATGCGCGTCCAGCCGCGTTCGGTCACCTCGGGCAGCATCCGCGTCCGCAGCAGGTCGTAGGATCTGCTGCGTTCAGACCCGTGATCGTCCGCGATCAATGCACGAAGTGCGGCCTTTTGCGGCATCTCAATCTGGGGCAATGCCGACCATGCCGTCAGATGGTCGTGCCTGCGGGCGCTGGTACCGTCCATTCTCAAATTCTTTCTTCCGTCTCGACGCCGTTTCGTATCATATCATCGGGCACATTGCATGAAGCAGATCGACTTGTCCGCACATTCCGACAGCTCCCTTCCGCACTATCCCGTCACCGCGATCGTCATCGGACGGAACGAGGGGGCACGCCTTCAGGCCTGTCTGCGCGCCTTGTCGCAGCAGCTGTCCCGGATTGTCTATGTCGATTCGGGATCGACCGATGGCAGCGCGGATTTTGCTCAGGCGATGGGCGTTCAGGTCGTGCATCTGGATATGGGCCTGCCATTCACCGCGGCGCGGGCCCGCAATGCAGGGTTGAAAGCCATTGCCGCCGACCCGACCGAATTCGTCCAGTTCATCGACGGCGATTGCATGCTGCAGCCGGAATGGCTGCCTGCCGCCGTCCCGGCCCTGCAGGCAGATACCCAACTGGCGGTTGTCGCCGGACGGCGCAGGGAGCTTTATCCAGAACGATCGGTCTATAACTGGCTGTGCGATCTGGAATGGGACACGCCGGTCGGCGACGCCCGCGCCGTGGGCGGCGACATGCTGATTCGCCATCATGCGATCGCCGCCGTCGGGGGTTTCCGCGAATCGCTGATCGCGGGAGAAGAGCCCGAGATGTGCGTCCGCCTGCGGGCGGCCGGGTGGCGCATTCGCCGGCTGCCCGTGGAAATGACGCTGCATGACGCGGACATCACCCGGTTCGGGCAATGGTGGCGGCGCAGCAAGCGCGCGGGGCATGCCTTTGCCGAAGGTGCGGCCCTGCATGGCGCGCCCCCCGAACGACACTGGACCGCGGAGACCCGGCGCGCCCTGATCTGGGGCCTGATCCTGCCGGTGGTGGCGGTTCTTGGCGCGCTGCTGGTGCATCCGGTGTTGCTGGCGCTGCTGCTGGTCTATCCGTTGCAGGCGATACGCCTGTCGCGGCGCTTGGGACGCAAGCGGGCGGTCTATACCCTGATGGGCAAGTTCCCCGAGGCCATGGGCGTGGCCCAGTTCCACCTGAACCGGCTGCGCAACCGCCGAGGCGCGCTGATCGAATACAAGTAGGTCGTCGGCCGGTTCCCCGGCCGACATATGCCGGGTCAGTTTTGGCCCGTGGGCCGCATGCGTGCGCGCAGAGCGCGGCGCGCGGCCATCATGTCGCCCGCGGCGGCGGGCTGGACCGCATCCGGGGTGGGAGAGGGGGCAGCGGCCACCGGTGCAGGGGTCGCGGGCGTGGCCCGTGTTCCGCCCAGATGCGCGGCCAGATCACGCAGCACCGGGAACCGGAAGATGTCCGTGATCGAACTCCGCGTTACTGCCAGCTCGTCCCGGATCGTCCGGTGCAGCTGCACCGCCAGCAGCGAGTGCCCACCCAGTTGGAAGAAGTTGTCATCCGCGCGAACCTCGGGCAGGCCCAGGATGCGGGCCATGATCTGGCCGATCCGCGATTGCAGGTCGTTGACCTCGGGCGCCGGGGCGGGGACCAGCGTGGCGGCCGCAACGGGCGGTGGTGCCGGCGGTGCGACCCGGGCCGTGGGCGGCGCGGCATCGGCCGCCGCCAGCGCCTTGCGGTCGATCTTGCGGTTGGGGGTCAGCGGCATTTCCGGCAGGACATGGATCTGCAGCGGCACCATGAAATCGGGCAGCTCGCGCGACAGCGCCGCGCGCAGCGCCGCGCCGTCCAGCCCTTCTCCGGTGGCATAGCCGATCAGTTGCCGATCGCCCGGACCCTGGCCCTTGGCGACGACCGCCACGTCGCGGACGCCGGGCAGGCGGGCCAACCGGGTCTCGATCTCTCCCAGTTCGATGCGATAGCCGCGCAGCTTGACCTGCTGGTCGATGCGACCCAGGAACCGCAGGCGCCCGGTGCTGTCGCGACGGCACAGATCGCCGGTCCGATACAGACGTCCCTGGTCGGTCTGCGGAAAGGCCGCATCGGTCTGCGCCTGACGGTTCCAGTAGCCGCGGGTGACGCCCGCCCCGCCGATCCACAATTCTCCCGCCACGCCGTCGGCGACCGCCTCTCCCTGCGGGTCGCGCAGGTGCAGGCTGGTGGCAGCGATGGGGTCACCCAGCCAGACATCGTCGGCCTGCGTGCCCAGATCGGCGACAGCCGACCAGATCGTCGTTTCGGTCGGGCCGTACATGTTCAGGACGCGCGCCGATCCGTTCCGTCGCAGATCGGCCAGCAGGCCCTGGCTCAGGGCCTCTCCGCCCAGGGCGATGGTCTTCAGCCCCGCCATCGCGGCACGCGACGGTGCGTCCTCAAGCAGCAGGCGCGCCATCGATGGGGTGGCCTGCAGGTGAGTGACCTTGTGCCGCGTGATCTGGGCCGCGATGCCGTAATCGGCGACCTCGGTCGTGACCGGGTTCACGCGGTCATGCAGCACCGCCAGATGCCGCAGGCTGTCCAGCACCATCGACGGGGCGATGCCATAGTCGATCAGGCAGGCGATCTCGGTCACGCCGATCTTGCGCAGGGCTGCGATCCGCGCCTCGGCATCGTCGACGGTCCCGAACAGGCCGCTGTCATTGAAATAGCGCAGGAAGGCGAAATCTAGGATGCCCTCCATCTCGTCCGGGTCCAGGTTCGACAGGTCCAGCGACATCGCGTCGGTGACGCCCGCGGGCTTCTTGAAGGCCGGGAAGGCCCAGGCATATTGCTTGACCAGCGCGGCGGCAGCGCGAAGGTATTCCTTCATCGGCTCGCGCGCGGTCTCCATCGCGGCCTCGCGCGTGTCGGCCAGATAACTGTGCAGCATCAGCGTGACGGTGAAATCCGCCGGATCGTGACCCGCCTCCCGCAGGGCTGCGTGATATTCCGGGATGCGGGCGGCGATGTCGTCCATGCTTTGACCCAGAAGATGGGTCAGCACGTTCGCGCCAAGCCGCCCGGCCTCGCGCCAGGTCTCGGGGTTGCCCGCGGTGGTCACCCAGATGGGCAGTTCCGCCGATACCGGCCGGGGCTGGGTTACGACGGCAAAGGGGGTGCCGTCGGCGCGCGGAAACTCGACCGCCTCGCCGCGCCACAGCCGGCGGACCTGGTCGATGGTCTGCAGCATCGCAGGTTTATTCGCGGGCGGCGTGTTCTGCGGGCGCAGCACGAAATCGTCCGGCTGCCAGCCGGAGGCCACGGCGATGCCGGAGCGCCCGTTGGTCAGGTTGTCGATGACGGCCCATTCCTCGGCGATGCGGGCAGGGTGGTGGAGGGGGCCGACGCACGACCCTGCGCGGACCGCGATGTTCTGCGTGACCGCCGCCACCGCCGCCCCGGTGACCGAGGGGTTCGGATAGGGGCCGCCGAAGGCGTGGAAGTGCCGCTCGGGCGTCCAGACGGCGACGAAACCGTGGCGGTCGGCGAATTTCGCACCCTCCAGCAGCAGTTCGTATTTCTTGGGGCCTGCCCCGTCGTCATTGCCCCAGTAGTACAGCGACATCTGCATGCCCTTGCGGCTGCCGGTGGCAGGCTCCGCCGTGGCACCCCCCAGAAGATCGCCTGCGATGACGACCTTCCAGCCACGGGTCAGCGTCCAGAAGATCTCCAGCACGGAAATGTCGAAGGACAGGCTGGTGACCGCCAGCCAGGTGCCCGGTTCGGGGGCATCCAGCGACCGGTCCATGCCGGCGAAGAAGTTTACCACGTTGCGATGTTCGACCATCACCCCCTTGGGCGTCCCGGTCGAGCCGGAGGTGTAGATCAGATAGGCCAGGTCCTGGCCCGATGCGGGCCGGGGGTCCGCCTCCGGTCCCTTGGCGTCCAGCGGCAGCACGCGCGCCTGATGCGCGGGCAGGCGCGACAGGATCGCCGGGTCGGCCACGACCACCGGCGCACCGCTGTCGGCGATGTAATGCTGCAGCCGGTCAGCCGGATAGTCCGGATCCAGCGGCACATAGGCGCCGCCCGCCTTCAGGATCGCCAGCGCACCGACGACCAATCCCAGCCCGCGCGGGGCGAACAGGCCCACGGGCACGCCGGGGCCAACACCCATCGCGGCCAGCTGTCGCGCCAGATGGGACGCGCGTTGATCCAGCTGGGCATAGCTCAGCCGCTCTCCGCGAAAGATCAGCGCGTCTGCATCGGGGCGTCGGGCGACCTGTGCGGCGAACGCGTCCTGGATCGTCGCAGGCGCGCCCGGGCCCGCATCGCGGTCGTCGCGGGCCACGGTCGCCGTGGCATGGGCCGGCAGAGTCGGGGCCTTGTCCAGCGGCAGGGACGGATCGGCCGCGGCCAGGGCCTCGGTCACGTTGGCGATGGCGCGCCATGCGGCCTGCGACAGGCGCGTGCGGTCCCACCAGACCTGCACGCGCGACTGCTCGCCCTCCTCAAGCGCCACGCAGATCGCGGCGCCGGTCGGCGCATCCTGCGGTCCCGCGGCCAGGATCAGGCCGGGTGTCCCCGGACGCCCCAGTTCCGGCGCGCGGGCGATCAGGTCGGCCAGCACCGGCGCCCGGTCCAGCAGCGCGCTGCGATCGCGGTCAAGGGCTGCGGCCAGCGCCTGCAGCGTCTCGCCATCGGCATCGACGGGCAGCGGGCGGAACCCCAGCATGTGGTCGCGCACGCCGTCCGGCAGATGCGGCGCCAGCCCGATGTCGAAGGCCGACGATCCCGTCATCCGGACCAGCGCGCCCACGAGCGCGGCCAGAACCGCCGCGGCGGGAAGCGGGCGGGGCAGCGTCAGGCCGTCGGCCTGCCAATCCGCGGGCGCGTCCGACAGCGCGGCTTCGGGAACGACCACGGGGGCAAGACGCGCCATGCGCTTGCGCCAGAACGGCTCGTCCCGGGCGGCGTCGCGGATGGCCGCATCCAGGGCCGGATCGGCGGGGCCGGTCGGCAGTCGGTCGCCCACGGACAGCCCATGCGCCACGGCCTGCCCGTCCGTGCCGTGCAGGCCCGACAGGCGCAGCGCGCCGCCCTGTGCCATGGCGACCAGAATATCGTGGTCGCGGACCTCCAGCACCTGTCCGGGCTGGGCCGACGGCTCGCCCTGCGCGGCTTCCGCCCCGCCCACCAGCACGATGCCACGACCGGTCCGCAGGCGCGGGCGCAGCATCGGGTTCCAGTAGGGGCCGTGGTCCAGTGCACGGACCAACCGCGCCTGGCTGTCGGCATCCTGCGCCGGGTCCAGCGTTGCCGCATGCGCAGGGCGGTCGATCCGCATGTGGCGTTTCACCGGCGCGTGGGGCTGAGCCGAGCCCTGATCGTCGCCCCGTTCCAGCATGTCGATCAGCTGGGGCAGACTGCTCAGCGCTGCTTCCCAGCAGCGGGCGTTCAGGGTCAGGGCGGTGTCGTCGGGTGCGATCTGGACCGGCACGCGCAGCAGGACCGGACCTTCGTCCACGCCGCCGCTGATGCGGTGCCAGGTGATCGCGTGGCTTTGCACCCCCTCCAGCAGCGCCCAGATCGGGGCGTTCAGCCCGGCCCGTTCGGGCAGCGGACCGTCGTGGAAATTGACCGCCCCCCGCCGCGCCAGGGCCAGCGTCTGCGCCGGAATGACGGTCAGGTTCGCCACGCTGAGGATATAATCGCATTCCGCCACAGGACCCACCGGCAGGCCCTGCGCCCGCGCCGCCGCAGCCAGGGCCGGATCCTCGACCGTGAACGAGCGCAGGACATGGCCGCGCCCGGTCAGGATCCGCGCCGCCTCCAGCGCAAGCGAGGCGTTGCCGATCAATGCGAAATCAAGCTGGGTCACGGTCTGTCTCCGGGTCGGAAAATCTGTCGGGGTCGGCTTGGGGCCAGCGCGTGGCGGATCAGCGCGCGCGCCTGCCCCTTGGGCATGGTCTGGTCTTCGCGGCGGATCGCGCGCAGGCGCCGCACGGTCAGGCCGGCCAGATGGGCCAGCACCGCCGCGACGGCATAGGCGCGGCCGTGGTTCTTGCGGAAGTAATGCTCGCGCGAGGCGAACCAGTAATCGGGCGGCAGGGTCCATTCCCGCATGCCCGTGCTGACCGACCCGATATGCATCACGCGGGCATCCGGCAGGTAATGCGTGGGCCAGCCCGCCTTTGCGGCGCGCAGGCACAGGTCGGTTTCCTCGAAATAGAGGAAATATGCCTCGTCAAAGCCGCCGATCGCGTCCAGGACGTCGCGGCGGATCATCAGCGCCGCACCGGCGGCCCAGTCCACCGGCGCGGCGACGGGCGGCATCGGCATGGTGACGACATGGCGCGCCAGCAGGCGTGAGATCGGCCCGGTGCGGGCCGCGTCCTCCAGCTCGCTGGCGGCGGTCGGGAAGCGGAAATGCGTGGTGTGGTGGTTGCCGTGCTCGCCCACGACCCGGCACCCCAGCAGGCCGATGGCCGGATGCGCCAGCATGTGCGCCCGCATCCGCGCGATCGTGTCGGGTTCCAGGAATGCATCCGAGTTCACGATCAGCACCAGATCGCAGGGTCGATCCGTCGGCACGCGCAGCGCGGCATTGTTGCCCGCACCAAAGCCGCCGTTATGGCCCGACTGCAGCACCCGCAGGCGGCCGCCTGCGGTCCAGCCGCGGTCGGCCGCCTCCCGGCTCATCTCCTCGAAGCTGCCATCGCCGGAATCGTTGTCGATCAGCGAGATGACACCCTCGATCCCCTCCATCGCGATGACGGCAGCCTCGGCCGAGCGCAGAGACATCTGCGCGCTGCGCCAGTTCAGGATGATCACATGCACGGCGCCCACGCTCATTCCGCGGCCCTCCGGAGGTCAGCCTTGTCGCCCTCTGCCAGATCCTTGCGCATCCGGTCGGCCAGCACCCTGACGCAGGGCTCCAGCACCATCGAATCGTGGTCCCCGGGTACCTCGACGACGGTCAGCTCCGGCATCCAGGGCGACCACAGGTTGTCCTCGAAGACGTATTCGCGCGCGGTGCTGACATGCATTCCGCCCGACACCTTGAACTGCCGGTCCAGCCGCGGCCGGTACAGGGTCACCGGACCGTCCCAGACCCGCATCTCGAACTGCGGCAGCGCGCCCAGGAAGGCGGCATGGATGGCGGCGTTGTGGAAGCCCGCGGAATCCGCCTGCGGCAGCTGCTGGCGACGCGACCGTTCATAGGCCAGCCGTTCCCGCAGCCAACGGGACAGGAAGCCCGGCCCCTCGCGGCGGATCTCGGCGGCCCGGATCATCAGGCGGTCCTTGCGCGTCAGTGTCGGGCGCATGGGCACGGGCGTGTCCAGCATGACCAGACGCGCCACGCTCTCTCCATCGGCCTGCAACTGACGCGCGATCTCCAGCGCGGTCAGGCCGCCGCCGGAAAAGCCCGCGACCAGATAGGGGCCTTGCGGCTGGATCTGGCGGATCTCCTCGATGCAGCTGGTGGCGGCCTCGGCCAAGGTCGCATGCGGGGCGGCATCGCCGAACAGGCCGCGCGCCTGCAGGCCCCAGACCGGACGGTCGGGCGACAGGCGCTGCGCCAGCGCGCGCAGGTTCAGCACGTTGCCGAACATCCCCGCGACGATGAACAGCGGCGTCCCCCCGCCCGCGGCGCCTTGGCTCATCGGCACCAGATGGGTGAAGCTGGCGGTCTGCGCCTGTGCCAGCGGCACGACCTGACCGGGGCTGCTGTCGGGACGCGGACCGATCCGCGCCTCGATCAGGGCGGCCAGGGCCGCGACGTTCGGGGCCTCGAACAGCGTCGCCAGCGGCAGGTCGATCGCATAGGCCTTGCGGATCATCGCGAACAGCCGCACCGCGATCAGCGAATGGCCGCCTAGGTCGAAGAACCCGTCATCGACGCCCACCTGCTGCACGCCCAGCAGGTCGCGGAAGAACCCCGCGATGCTGCGTTCCAGATCGGTTCGCGGTTCGACATAGTCGCTGTCCAGGTCCGGACGCTCGAAGCTGGTGCTGGCGCCGGCGGCGCGGGCACGGCTGCTGCGGGTCTCCTGCGCGATCAGCTGCGGCAGGTCCATGCTGGAGATGGCGATCTGCGGCAGCCCGGCCTGCAGTGCCTGTTCCAGAAGCACGGGCCCGCGGCCGGGCGGAATGCCCTGCGCGACCATGCGCGCCAGACGCTCCTGTCCGGGGCGGGTGGGCTGCGCCATGTCGGGACCGCGCGCGGCCAAGCGCACCGCGGGGGCGGCGTCCAGGCGGCGCAGGGTCAACCCCTCGACCTCGACCAGAACGCGGCCCTGCGCATCGGTCAGCGTCACGTCGAAGCTGGCATAGCCGTCGGATGCGTTGGCCAGTCTGACAAGGCTGGTGACGGCGGCCGGCAGGGGCGCATGCATGGTCAGCGCCCGATAGGACAGCGGCACCCACAGCTGCGCCCGGTCATAGCCGGGGATCAGGTCCATCGCCCAGCCCGTCGCAATATCCATCAGCGCCGGGTGCAGGATGAACCCAAGGTCCAGATCGGCGAGGGCGGCATCGGGCAGGCGCAGCTGCGCGAGGCCCTGGCCGTCGCCCATCCAGGTCGCCTGCAGGACGCGCCACCGCGGACCAAAGGCCATCTGACCCTCCTGCGCGGATTCCAAGGCATGGCCCACGGGCGCACGGTCGACCCGCATGCCCGCCGTCAGCGCCAGAAGGTCCAGCGGCGCGCGTGCAGGTTCGGCGGCGGTGATACCGCCCTCGGCCACGGCGACGGGCCCCTGGCCGAAATCGGCCTCGACCAGGAAGCCGGTGGTCTCCTGTCCCTGGGTCAGCGTCACGCGGAAATCGCGGGTGCCACCATCCTCGACCGTCAGCGGGTCCAGGAAGGTCAGGTCGCGCAAGGCCCAGGGCGCATGCCGACCTGCCGCCCGCAGCGCCTGCGCCGCCAGTTCGATCGTCCCCGTGCCGGGAAGCAGCGCCACGCCGTCGCGGGTCCGGTGTTCGGCGATGATCCAGTCAGAGGCCGACAGCCTGCCGCCGAAGCGGTCGACCGCGCCCTGGCGCGCATGCGTGGACAGCAGGGGCTGATCGACGGGCAGCGGCGCGGGGTCGTCGCGGCGCCCCGTCAGCGCGTCGGCGGCCATGCCGATATCGGCCCAGACCCCCCAGTTCAGCGACACCACCTGCCCAAAGGCCGCGATCCCGGCTCCGGCGACGGCGTTCAGATATTCGTTGGCGGCGACATAGTCGACCTGTCCCGCCGCCGCGATCTCGGTCGAGGTCGACGAGAACAGCACGGTGCGCTGGACCGGATGCGCCGCCAGCACCATCGCCAGGTTGCGCGTGCCGTGGACCTTGGGGGCCAGCACGTCCTCGATCCCGGCGGTGGACTTGGCCAGCATCGGCGCATCGTCGACGACGCCCGCGGCATGGATCAGGTCGGTGATCGGACCCAGCCTGCCGCGCAGCGCGGCCACGGCGCGCGACAACGCCTCGGCATCGGTGACGTCCGCGGCTTCGATCGCGATGGTCGCCCCGGCCGCGCGCAGGTCGCGCAGCGCCGCCATCTGGCGGGCCTGACGGTGGTCGGGATCGGCGGCGATGCGGGCGTCCCATTCCTCCTCGGGCGGCAGGGGCCGCCGCGTCAGCAGTGCCACCGCCGCGCCCTGCGCGCTGATGTGGCGCGCCAGGGTCAGGGCGATGCCGCCCAGGCCGCCGGTGATCAGCACCGTCCGCCCCGGACCGAATGTCGGCGCGGCGTCCGGTGCAGGCAGCGTGGCGGGCACCAGATGGCGCGCCAAACGGCGACCGTCGCGCCATGCGGCGCGGGTCGGGGGCGCAGGGTCCAGCAGATCCTCGACCAGGCGTTGGGCCAACGCGGTCTGGTCGCCGCGCGTCTGCACGTCGATGCTGCGCGCCGACAGCCACGGGAATTCGCGCATGCCCACGGCCAGGGGTCCAAGGATGGTGGCCTTTTCGGGGGCCTCGATCTTTTCGGCCCCCACCCGCACGGCGTCAGAGGTGATAGCGACAAAGTCGATCTCCTGCCCGCCGCCCTCGTTCGCCAGAGCCCGGATCAGGTGCAACGCGGTGTTGAAGCCCTGTTCCAGATGGCGATGGAAGGCGCTGAAGCCTGCCCGCGCGCCTTGCCGCCCGGCATCGGGCACCAGCCAGAAGCTGACGATCCGCTGCGGCAGCCGGTTCTGCGCCACCAGCGCGGCGATCAGCAGCTCGAAATCCGATGCGCCATTCTCTGGCGCGACGATGAAGTCGGATTCCCCCGTCTGCGCGAAACAGTCACCCGGGCGCAGCCAGATCACCTCGTGCCCGGCATCGCGCAGCTGCGTGCCCACGCGGGTCGCCAATCCGGTCTCGTCTGCCAGGATAAGCCAACGTTCCGCCGCGGCCTGCGGACGGCCATCGGTGCCCAGTTCGATGTCTGGGGCCGACAGCCGCCAGGACGGGCGCCATGCCCAGCCCTGTGATTCCGGGATGGCCAGCGGTGCGTCGTCGGTGGTGGCATAGGAGGCGTCGGACGATGCCGGTTCGATGAAGTAACGCTTGCTTTGGAACACATAGCCCGGCAGCGGCACCCGGCGGCGACCCTCGCCCCAGATCGGCGACCAGTCCAGCGCCAGCCCGGTGGCCGAAAGCCGCGCGAACGCGTTCAGGAAGAAGGCGTCATCCTCGATCGCGTGGTCCGGATGGCGCAGGGTGCTGATCACCCGGTCGGGTGCTGCGCCATTGGCCTGCGCCAGGGCAGACATGGCGCGGCCGGGGCCGACCTCGACGAACAGGCGCGCGGGATCCTCGCGCAGCGTGGCGATGCAGCCCGCGAAATCGACATGGTGGCGCAGGTGATCGACCCAATAGCGCGGGTCGGTGGCCTGAGCGTCCGTCATCCAGGTGCCGGTGCGGTTCGACAGGATCGGGATGCGCGGCGCGGACAGCGGGATGCTGCGCAGGAAGGCCTCGAATTCCGGCAGGATCGGTTCCAGCATCCGCGAATGGGCGGCGATGTCGATCGCCACGCGCTGACAGTCGATGCCGCGCGCGACCAGCGTCGCCTGCAGCGCGTCGATCCGGTCGCGGGGGCCGGACACCACCGACAGGCCGGGGGCGTTGTCGCAGGCCAGATCCAGGTCGTCGCCCGCCTCGGCCATCAGCTCTACCGCGGGCAGCGGCACGCTGAGCATGCCCCCCGGCGCGATGCGGTCGAACAGCCGCCCGCGCAGTTCCACCAGCGCGATGCAATCCTCGAACCCGATCACCCCCGACAGGCAGGCGGCAGTGTTCTCGCCCATCGAATGACCGGCCAGCGCCTGCGGGACGACACCCCAGCTGATCCACAGCTGCGCCAGCGCGTATTCGACGATCATGATCAGCGGCAGCTGGACCGAGGGGCGGTTCAACGCCTCGGTCGCCGCCTGTTCTTGGCCCGGCTCGGGCAGCCACAGCGCGCGGGGGTCGCGGTCGGTCAGGCGTTCCAGCACGGCAAGGCCGCGGTCCATCCAGTCGCGGAAGACCGGCTCGGTCTCGTAGAGGCCGCGCGCCATGTGGATCGATTGCGCGCCGCCGCCGGGGAACAGGAAGGCGGGCTTGGGCGCCGCCGTCATCCGGTCGTGGTTGAAGACCCGGCGGGTGTTGCCGGTCTCCAGCAGCTCGGCCGCCTCGGTCACATCGGCGGCGACCAGCACGCGGCGCTTGTCGAACAGCTTGCGTCCCTGCTGCAGGGTGAACCCCACATCGGCCAGGTTGGCGTCGGGATGGGCGCGCAGCCACGCGGCCAGCGCGGCCGCGTTGGCGTCCAGCGCGGCGCGGGTGCGACCCGACACGATCAGCGGCTGGACTGGCCAGTCGGAGGGCTCCGAGGGCGGGGCAGGGGGCGCCTCCTCGACCACGACATGCGCGTTTGTGCCGCCCACGCCAAGCGAGTTTACCGCCGCCCGGCCCGGGCGGTCCGGGTGCGCGGGCCAAGGCTCGCGCGTGGCGACGACGTGGAAGGGGGTCGAATCAAAATCGATCACCGGGTTCGGCGCCTCGTATCCCAGGCTGGGCGGGATTTCGCGGTGATGCAGCGACAGGGCGACCTTGATCAGACCGGCAGTGCCGGCGGCGGTGTCGGTATGGCCGATATTCGTCTTGACCGACCCGATGCCGGTCCGACCGCCCCCCTGGCCCAGGGCAAAGGCCTCGGCCAGGGCCGCAACCTCGATCGGGTCGCCCAGGCTGGTGCCCGTTCCGTGGCATTCGACGTAGTCGATGGTCGAGGAGTCGACGCCCGCGATCAGATGCGCCTCGGCCATGGCGGCCGCCTGCCCCTCGACCGAGGGGGCCAGATAGCCGGCCTTGGCCGAACCGTCGTTGTTGATCGCGCTGCCCCGGATCACCGCCCAGATGTGGTCGCCGTCAGCGATCGCGTCCGACAGGCGGCGCAGCAGCACGACCGCCGCGCCGCTGCCGAAGACGGTGCCCTGGCTGCGGTGATCGAAGGCGCGGCAATGGCCGTCCGGCGACAGGATTTCGTTCGGTTTGTAGATATATCCCCGACCCTGCGGCAGCTCGATCGTGACGCCGCCGGCAAGCGCCGCGTCGCAATCGCCCGCCAGCAGCGCCTGGCATGCCGAATGGACCGCCACCAGCGAGGTGGAACAGGCCGTCTGCACGGATACGCTTGGCCCGCGCAGGTCGAAGATGTGGCTGACCCGGGTGGACAGGAAATCCTTGTCGTTGCCGGTATGGCGCAGCAGGAACATGCCCGTTTCCTCGACCAGGTCGCGGTTCGAGCAGATGTTGACGGAAAAGTAGCTGCCCATCCCGCAGCCCGCCCAGACCCCGACCATGCCCAGGCTGTCGGGCCGGTGCCCGGCATGGTCCAGCGCATGCCAGCAGGTCTCCAGGAACTTGCGGTGCTGGGGGTCCATCACCGCCGCATCCTTGGGGCTGAGGCCGAAGAACTCGGCATCGAAATGATCGAACCCGTCAAGCCGGGCGGCAAAGGGGACGTAATCGGGATGGCTGATCCGTGATTCCGTCTCTCCGGCGGCGCGCAGCTCCTCCGGCGTCAGATGGATGATCGATTCGACCCCGTCGCGCAGGTTCTGCCAGTACTGCCGGGGGTCGGACGCGCCGGGAAGATCGACACCAAAGCCCACGATGGCGATGTCACGCATGTTGATCGGCGTATCGGTCAAGCCCGTCTTCCTTGTTCTTCCGGATTACAACCCTGCGCTGAGCGCGGTCCGCAATCCACCACTGAAACCTTACAATGGGATGATTATCAAAGCTGACGGAATGTTGCATGGGAATTTACGCTAATTCCTGTGGATTCACGTCATCGTTCCCCTTAAGCGTGACGTTCAAGCTGGGAGAAGACATGGGCAACAGTCTGTCGCTGATCATGTTGGCAGCGTGGCCGGCCGTGGCGGCGATGCTGTTCTCGCGGCTGACGCCCCGACAGGCACTCATCTGGGTGCCGCTGCTGGGATACCTGCTGCTGCCGCCGGTGGTGGGGATCGACCTGCCGATTCTGCCGACCCTGGACAAGCATGCGATCCCGTCCCTGTGCGCGATGCTGGGCGCAGTGATGCTGCGCGACCGCTTTCCGATGCCCTGGATCCGGCTGGAGGGCTGGGTCGTCATCCTGACCGTCCTGGCGATGGTCACCCCGACCCTGACGGTGGCCACCAATCCCGAACCGTTGATCGAGGGGATCACCTATCGTCCCGGCCTGGGTCTGTTCGACGCGCTCAACGGCACGATCAACACCGTGCTGACATTGCTGCCCTTCCTGCTGGGGTATCTGGTCTTGTCGTCAACCGACGGCATCCGGGCTTGGATGGTGGCGCTGACGCTGGCGACCTTGGCCTATTCCCTGCCGATGCTGCTGGAGATTCGGGTCAGCCCGCAGCTGAACGTCTGGATCTACGGCTTTTTCGCGCATGATTTCAGCCAGACGATCCGCTATGGCGGCTTCCGCCCGATGGTCTTCCTGGAACACGGCCTTTGGGTCGCGATCCTGGTCGTGACCGCTGTCATCTGCGCCGCGGTGGCGCTGCGCGACGGGGATGCGCAGGCGCGGACCCGCAACATGGCCGTCCTGGTCTATCTGCTGGTCGTCTTGGTGCTGTGCAAAAGCGCGGCATCGATCATCTACGGAATGCTTCTGGTGCCGCTGGTGCTGATGACGCCGCCGCGCCTGCAGGTTAGCATCGCCGCGGCGCTGGCCGCGGTGGTGATGGCCTATCCGCTGGCGCTGTGGCTGGGTGTGATGCCCACCGACGCGATTCGCGACTTTGCCTTGTCGATGGATGCCGAACGGGGCCGGTCCCTGGAGTTCCGTTTCATGAACGAACAGGTGCTGCTGGATCGCGCCTCGCAGAAGCCGCTGGCGGGCTGGGGCGGATGGGGCCGCAACCTCGAGATCGATCCGATCTCGGGAGAGTACACCAGCGTCAGCGACGGATACTGGGTGGTGGTGATGACCATCAGCGGCATTCTGGGCTATCTGTCGATCTTCGGCCTGCTGTGCGGTTCGGTGATCCGCCTGTGGCTGGCCACGCGGTCCGGTCCGGTCGACCGCTGGACCGCCGGCCTGGCCCTGATCATGGCGGCAAGCCTGGTGGACCTGATCCCCAATGCGACCGTCACTCCCCTGACCTGGATGAGCGCGGGTGCCCTGGCCGGGCTGGCGGCCCGCGGCATGCCCGTCGGAGCCAGGCAGGCCGCACCGGCCCCCGCCGCGCGCCGGGCGATGAAGACGGTGATTGGATGACCGGGCGCGCGCACTTCCAGGCCGCCGCGATGCGGGTAGTGGAACCGCATGGCGCGTCTGCGGCATCCGGCCCCCGGCCATTCAAACCCCTGACAATCGAGGGCACGTGGACGAACTCCTGAACAGATCTTGGGACGTGATTATCGTCGGCGCCGGCCTGGGCGGTGGCCTCTGCGGTCGTGCCCTGGCCGAGGCGGGCCTTTCGGTGCTGTTCGTGGAAAAGGGGTCCACCGGCCCCCGCTTGGCCGAGAACGGCCAGGAATGCGGCTATGACGACCCGTTCGCGCGGCAGATGTTCGGCTGCTGGCCGGTGCCGGTGGAATCGACGGTGGACGGTGCCACGTCGGTTGGCTGGGGCGCGCAGGGTGTGGGCGTCGGCGGCACCTCGGTCTTCTATGCCGCCGCCATGGAACAGCCCGAACGCCACGACATGGAATCCGTCCCCGGCCTGCCGCATCCGACGGGCGGCTGGCCGGTGGGCTATGATGAATTCGCGCCTTGGTACGACCGTGCGCGCGACGTGATGGCCGTCAACGGCAGCCAGGACCCGTTGGGCGAACCGGCAGCGCCCCTGGCGGCCCCGCGCCCGCTGGCCGCGCGGGACGAAGCCTTGGGCCAGGCGCTGGAGAGGGCAGGGCTGCATCCCTATCGCGCGCACCTTGGCATCCGCCAGCTGGAGGGGTGTCGCGAGTGCATCGGCCGCAAGTGCCCCCGCGACTGCAAGATGGACGGTCGGTCGGCGGGCGTCCTGCCCGCCCTTGCCACGGGGCGCGCCGCGGTGCTGGATGGCACTGATGCCCTGTCGCTGCAAGGTGATGCCAGGACGGTCACACATCTTCGCGTGCGCCGCGACGGAGTCGAGCATCTGCTGTCAGCGCGGGCCTTCGTGCTTGCTGGAGGCAGCCTGTCGTCGCCGCGCCTGCTGTTGGCCTCCAGCACCGATTACTGGCCCGACGGCTGCGGCAATACCAGCGGCCTGGTGGGTCGGGGCCTGATGTTCCACATCAACGAACGCATAGCCATCTGGCCCCCGCGTAACGCGCCCGTCAGCGCGCCCGGACCGCTCAAGACCTTTTCGCTGCGTGACCTGTACCGGGACGGGCCCGATCGGATGGGGCTGTTCCAGTCCCTGGGACTGCCCGCCGATTACGGAAACATCCTCTACGTGCTGCGCCAGCGCTATCAGGCCTCGCCCTTCAGACACTTGCGCATCGGTCATGAGTTGCTGCGCCTGCCCGCGCTGACCGCGGCCAAGCTTCTGGGAGATGCCCGCGTCTTCGCCGGGATCATCGAGGACCTGCCGGACGAGGACAACCGCGTCCGGCACGACCCCGCGCGGCCCGACACGATCATCTACGAATACCGCATGTCCGAAGAGCTTCTGGCCCGCCGCCTGCGGTTCCGCAAACTGCTCAAGCGGCGCCTGCGCGGGCTCCGGTCCCTGTGGCTCAGCCATGCGCCCGAACTGAACATCGCGCATCCCTGCGGTACCCTTCGCTTTTCGGACGATCCACGCCAAGGCGTCCTGGACCGCGACTGCAAGGCGCATGACCTGGACAACCTGTTCGTCGCCGATGCCAGCTTCATGCCCAGTTCGACCGGGGTGAACCCGGGCATGACCATCGTGGCGAACGCCTTGCGGGTGGCCGATGCGATGGCCCGGCGGCTGAAGGCCGCGCCATGACCGGGGTCGCCGTCATCACCGGCAGCAGCACGAATCTTGGTCAGGCGATTGCGCGCCGCCTGGCGGCGCATGGGATGACGGTGCGGGGCGTCTCCCGCCACCCGCGCCCGGCCGAGGGACTGTTTCAGACGCTGCAGGGCGACGTCACCGACGCCCAGGCCATGCGCGACCTGGCGCAGAGGATCGAGGGCGAACTTGGTCCGGTCACCATTCTGATCCATGCCGCGGCGATCCATCGCCGCCAGGACTTCCTGTCCGCCCGGGCCGAGGATGTGTGCCATCAGGTGCAGGTGAACCTGTGCGGGCGCATCAACGTGACGGCCGCGTTCCTGCCCGGCATGGTCGCACAGGGGCGCGGCCGCATCATCAACGTCGCCCGTCCGGTGCCGCGTCCCCCGTTGCCCGGCAACCTGGGATTCGCCGCCGCGCAGGCCGGAGCAGACATCCTGACCCGGACCCTGTCGGTCGAGGTCGGCGGCCGTCTGCCCGGCATCGTCGTGACCGAGTGGGTGCCTGACCTTGATCCCGAACATGGCCCCGATCGGGTTGCAGGACTGGGCGCGGCGTTGGCGTTGAACGATGATCCGGCCCTGCACGGCGCGACCGTCCTTGGGGATCGCCAGATCCTGCCGGGCCGATCGCTGCGGCGCCGTGTCCTGGACCTGCTGCTGCTGAAACCCGCCGCCAGACCAATCGTCCTGGCCCCGGAACCGACCAGCCTGAAAGAGACGACATGAAGCACATCCTGTATTCCGCCCTTGCCGCCCTTGGCCTGTCCGTGCCCGCGCCTGTTACAGCCGAACCCGTGCCCGAACGTGACAGCGCCCGCGTGTTCGTCTTCGGCAACAGCCTGATCCATCACCTGACCGACACGGACGAGACGACCGTCCCCCATTGGCTGGCCGTGATGGCCCGGCACGACGGGCGCGATCTGGCGCTGGACGGACGCTTCGGCTTTCCGCGCGAATTCGCGGCGGAACTGCCACCGGTTCCGAACTGGTCGTTCGATGCGGTCACCCCCGCCTGGAATCCGGATCAGCCCTTTGCCTCGGCGCGGTTCGACACGATCATCCTGAACCCGGAGAATTTCATTCAATACGGCCGTTCGGACAAGCGCTATCCGGGCGACAACCCCGACCGCCAGTCCCCTTATGGCGCAACGGTCACCGTCCTGGACTGGGTCGTGCAGAACACCGACGCGCCGCGCATCCTGATCTACGAAGGGTGGGCCGACCTTCACCCCTTTGCCGATGATTTTCCGCCTGAACCGGCCGAGATGCAGCGGTATTACCGCCACGCGCAGAACGGCTATGCCCGCTGGTACGACGACTATGTCGCACGGCTTGCGGGGGTGCGTCCTGATGCCGACATCAGCCTGCTGCCGGTCGGTCGCGTGATGGCACGCCTGCTGTCCGAGGCGCCGCTGTCGGCCATCGCGCCCGATGCGCTGTTTTCCGACCTGTCCCCCCACGGGACCGAGACGATCTATCTGCTGGCGGCGATGATCACCTATGCCGATCTCTATGGCGCGCGGCCGCCGTCGGGACTGGCGCTGCCCGACACGATCGATCCCGACTTTGCCGCCGCGTATGAGGATACGGCCGACAGGATCTGGGACATCATGCAGACCGGGCGGCCCTGACGACCATGCGCGCAATGATCGGATCGCTATTCACGGGGCAGGGACTTGCCCAACGGGCCTTCCGCGGCTCGGCCCTGACGATGATCAGCTTCGGGGGCATCCAGGCGATCCGCCTGGCCTCGAACCTGGTATTGACCCGTCTCCTGTTCCCCGAGGTGTTCGGCCTGATGACCCTGATCATGGTCATCATCCAGGGCCTGAACAACTTCTCGGACGTGGGCATCACCCCGGCCATCCTGCAAAGCCGTAGGGGCGACGACCGGACCTTCCTGGACACGGCCTTTACCATGCAGGCCATCCGTGGGGTGATCCTGTGGCTGGGCTGCTGCATCCTGGCGGTGCCAGCGGCGTCCTTCTACGGGGTGCCCGAACTGGTCTGGTTCCTGCCCGTCGCGGGAACCACCGCGATGATCTATGGTCTGCTGCCCACGAAGATCGAGACCGCGAACCGTCATCTGCAGATGGGTCGCCTGACCATCGTGGAACTGGCGACCGCGGCGGTGACCACGATCATCACCATCGGGCTGGCCGCCATGCTGGAATCGGCCTGGGCGCTGGTGATCGGGCTGATCCTGGGGTCGGTGGTCAAGGTGCTGATGGTCAGCTACTGGATGCCGGGCCCGGCAAACCGGTTCCGGTGGGACCCGGATTGTGTTGCCGAACTGGTGCGTTTCGGCAAATGGATCATGCCGTCGACCGTGGTGGGCTTCGTGATCTCTCAGGGCGACAAGGCGGTCCTGGCGCGCCTGCTGACGCTGACGCAGCTGGGCATCTACAACATCGCGTTCTTTCTGGCCAGCTTTCCGCTGATGCTGGGAACGACGGTGATATCCCGCGTGATGATCCCGCTTTATCGTACCGCGTTCGAGGATCCCAGTGCCGGGCACATGCGTCGCGTGCGCATCGTGCGCGCCGCGCTGACGGGCAGCTTCATGCTGCTGCTGGCGCTGCTGGCGACATTCGGGGAACATCTCGTCGTGCTGCTCTATGATCCGCGCTATGCCAGTGCGGGGCCGCTGGTGACACTGATCGCGCTGGCCAGCATTCCGTCGTTGATCGGTCTCAGCTATGACCAAGCAGCCCTGGCCGGAGGGGACTCCCGCGGGTTCTTCTGGGTCACGCTGGTGCGCGCGGTGCTGTTTCTCAGCCTGTTCACCCTTGGTGGCATCCAGGCGGGCATTCCGGGCGCCTTGGCGGGGCAGGCACTGGCGGCCATCCTGGCCTATCCGATGCTGGTGCGCATCGCCCGCAAGCACGGGGCATGGGATGGTCTGCACGACCTGACCTTCGGCGCGGTTGGGCTGGTCTTGGCCGCGGTTCTGCTGATCTAGGCGGGCTTTGCCGCCACGCGGTGCAGGTGATCCATGCGGCGCCTGAACTCGCTGTGGAAGTCATGGGCCTGCGCGAACGCCAACGCATGGGTCGAGGCCTTGGCGATTGCCGCCCGGTCCAGCCCCGCGATGATGTCGACGGCCTTCCCGGGCTGTCCCATCGGCATGACCCAACCGCCGCCGGATTGGCGCGCCAGTTCAGACCACATCCGGTTGTTCGTGCCCAGAACGGGCACACCGCAGCCCATCGCCTCCAGATAGCTGCACGAGGGGTCGGACTGCCTGTGCGGGGCCAGGAACAGATCTGCGTTCCGGCGCATCCACGGCACCAGACCGGTGGCGAAATCGACCGGCTGATGCAGATGAACCGCCCCGCCCAGATCATGCCGCGCCACGTCGTCCGCGATCGCCTGCCGCATGTCGCCGGCGCCAAAGATGTCCATGCGGAAATCCACGCCATGCTCGCGCAGCGCGATGGCGGTGGGGATCAGGTCCTGCGTGCCCTTCATCGCGATCAGCCGGCCGGCATGGACGATCCGCAGCGGCCCGTTCCACTCCGCGCGGGCCTGGATTTCTGAAGCCGTGGCCATGGTCTCCCGCTCCGACCGATTGTCCAGATAGAGGCATGTGTCGTCGTTCAGCCCCCCATAGGCCGCCATCGCTGGATAACCGTTGGCCTGCACCCCGTGCGCTGACCGCAGCGCACGGCGCAGCCGCAACTCCTGCGTCAGCAGCCACTGGACCGACCGGGCCAGACGTAACGGGCGGCGCGCCAGGTCCAGCCGCGCGACGGCCAGGCGGGTCTGCAGCGGGTATTCGATCGCATAGACCAGCCGCGCCCCAACCGCGCCGCACAGGCGGGCCAGATCCAGCTGCCGATGGTCGTCGGCCGTTCCCAGCACCACCTGCGCGCCGCGCAGATCCTCGGCTGAGATGGGCGCGTCCTTGGCGATCAGGCGCAGCTCTCCGGGCAGGTCCGCGGCCGTCACCGGGCTGGCAAAGGGCAGCGTCGCCGATCCCTGCCGAAGCACGACACGGGTCGGGCCGCCCCATTCGTGCGCAAACAGGTGCAGGCCCGCCACGAACTTGTCGTCCATCCACATCTGCCCGTCACGCATCATCACGTGGACCGAGGGCACCATGACCAGCATGCCGGTCATGACTGCCGGGGTCTTTCACGCAGGGCGCGCAGGGCATGTCCCGGCAGGATCAGCGCGCCGCGGACATAGCGCGGGCCCAACCGCTTGGGGCTCAGCGCGGCGCGCCACAGCCATTCCATGCGGGCTGCCCGGAACAACCGCGGGGCGCGGCGCTGCTTGCCCGTGACGAAATCGATGCCCGCCCCCACTGAGGCAAAGCCCACCTGCGGGCAGATCCTGCGCCCGCGCGCGGCCAGGATCTCCTGTCGCGGGGCACCAAGGGCCAGCAGGCACAGCGATGCGCCGCTGGCGTTCAGGCGGTCCAGCAGGGCGTCGGCCTCGGCACCGTGGGGATCGAAAGGAAAGCCCGGGGCAGCGACCAGGCTGACGGTCAGTCCGGCATGCGCGGCGATCAGGCGGCGCGCAGCATCCTGTCCGCCCTCCTCGGTGCCGGCCAGAATGGCCACGCCGCGGTCCAGGCGGGCAGCCAGCGCGCACAATGGCTGCACCAGGTCCGATCCTGGCACCAGCGACACCCGCTGTCCGCCAAGCCGCGCCAGCCAGACGACCGGGTTGCCGTCCGCCACGATCAGGTCGTGCTGCGCATAGGCCATGCGGAAATCGGCGTCGCTGCGCAGCTTTTCCAGATGATCGACATTCATCGTCGCCAAGGCAAAACCCTGACCGGCCGCCAGCCGGGTTTCGACGATCGACAGCAGCGCCTGGCGGTCCGGCACTGTCAGGGCGACGCGGTCGTCGCCGATTGCGAATTGCATCATGGCTCCTTCACGGGGGTAGCGGTCGGCACCGGCGGCAGAAGTCTGCGCAGATGGTCGGCAAGCACCTCGACATTGCCCGGCTCAAGGATCGACAGATGCGTTCCCGGCAGGTCGTGGAGGGTCCACCCGCCCGCCGCTATCTGCGCCCAACCCAACCCCTGACGTTTGCCCTCCGGGGAATCCCAGAAGCTGGCATCGGCGCGGAAGATCGCGATGGGCCGATCATAGGGCTGGGGGTTGTAATGGATCACGGCCTGCACGTTCGCCTCGATCAGCTGGGCCATGTCGACGGTCGGACCTTCGCCGTCGGTCGGCAGCAGGTCGCGCACCTCGGGCTGTTCGTGTGGTCGGCGGTTGTCCAGCGTTTCGACGATATGGCGCAGACCGTGGCGGCGCAGCTGGCCCAGATGCGCCCGCAGCTTGGCCCAGCCTCGGACCGAGGGCCGTCCGCCAGGGCCCGCGGCGTCCAGCACCACCAGCAGCGGCACCTCGCGCCCCGCGCGGCGCAATTGCTGCGCCAGTTCCAGCGCGAAATACGACGCCATCGACACCGCGACCAGGCAGACCGGCTGCCCCGGCAGGTGCCGATCCAGCTCCTCCAGATAGGTGCGGGCGACGGCTTCGACGCGGATGTCCAGTCCGCCTTCGGGAACGCCGACCGTCAGGCCCAGCACCGGATAGTCGGGACCAAGCGCGTCCGACAGGGGCCGGAACAGTGCCTGCTTGCGGCCCAGAACATGGACGCCGATGATCGGAACGTTATGTCCCAGGGGCTGGGTCGGGATCAGATAGCGAGGCCGATCCGGGGTCGTGCGGTGAAGGCGGACCAGCCCTTCGGGCGTGGGGGCCTGCATGACATCGGCCGTGTGCAGGCGCAGTCCGGTGCGGCTTCGCACAAGGCTGATCAGGCGCAACGCCAGAAGGGAATCGCCGCCAAGGTCGTAGAAGTCGTCATCCGGTCCGACATGGGCCAATTCCAGCACATTGGCCATGCAGGCGGCCACGGCCAGGACCTGCGGTTCGGCATGGCCGGGTCCGGCCACGGGCCCGGCGGCGGCGGGACGGGGCAGCAGGTCCCGCGCGATCTTGCCGTTCGCGGTGACCGGTAGATCATCGACCGCCATCAGCCGTGGCACCATATAGGCAGGCAGCTGGTCGCGCAGATCGCGCGCGATCTGGTCGATGTCGGTGCCATCCTCGATGACGACCCAGCCCAGCAGGCGTGCCGGCGGTCCCTTGTCCAAGTCCACGAAAAGCTGCAGGACGCCGGGGCGTGCCGCCAGGGCGCTTTCAATCTGGCCCAGTTCGATCCGCTGGCCGCGCAGCTTGACCTGTCGATCCTCGCGGCCCAGGAACATCAGCTGCCCGTCCGCCGACCAGCGGCCCAGATCGCCGCTGCGATACAGCCGGCCTTCGGCGTCTGCCGTGAACGCCCGTGCGGTCGAATCAGGATCGTCCAGATAGCCGCCGCTGACGGCCTGACCGCCGATCACGATCTCTCCCTCGCCACCCACAGGCGTGGGCGTACCGTCCGGCGCGCGCAGCACGACGCGGGCATGGCCAGCGGGACGACCGATCGGAACCTCGGACCCGGCGGACAGGGACGATCCCTGCCACAGGGTACTGGTCACCGTGGCTTCGGCCGGGCCATAGGCGTTGACGAACCGAACGCCAGGGGCCAGGCGCTGCCATTCGCGGAAGGCTGCGGGCGGCACGCGTTCGCTGCCCGTCACCAGCAGGCGCAGGCTGTCCGGAATGGGCCGGGGATGATCGCGCAGGTCCGCGACCATCTGTTGCCAATAGCTGGCGGGCAGGTTCAAAACCGTCAGCCCATGCCGCCGGACCAGATCGAGCAGCCCCTGGATCGAGCCGAGCGGCGTGGCGTCGCGCAACACGACATGCGCGCCGGACAGCAGGGTCGGCCAGATCTCCTCCAGCGCGACGTCGAAACTGGGCGTCGCGAATTGCAGGACCGTGTCCCGTTCGGTCAGCGCATAGGCGTCGACCATCGCATGGGCATGCGCGCTGAGTGCGGCGCTCAGCCCCCGAACCGCCTTGGGCGTTCCGGTGGAGCCGGAGGTGAAGGTGACATAGGCCAGGCTGTCCGCATCCAGGGGTGGTCGCGGCGGGGCGTGGGCTTGGCAGGCATCGTCGGCCATCACCACGTTCGGTGCCGCGGTCGACAGCGGCATGTCCTGCTGGACCACGATGGCCTTGGCACGGGCCTGGCGGATCAGGCCGGACAGGTAGTCGTGTGACTGATCCAGATCCAGCAGCAGAAAGCCGGCGCCAGCCTTGAGCGTGGCCAGCATCGCGGCGATCTGGCGCACGGATCGGGGCAGGGCGATGGCCACGACATCCTGCGGACCGATGCCGCATACGACAAGCCGCGCCGCAAGGGCATTGGCCTGCTGGTCCAAGGTGCGGAAATCGACGGAATGACCCGTCTGCGCCTCGGTCACGGCGGTCCGGTCGCCGTGACGAGCGACCGTCGCCTCGAAGGCCGATGCCAGGTCGGGCAGCACATCCGGGACGGGCCGGTCGGGGCGCCCCAGGGTGTGCAGGTGTCGCTGCTCCTCTGCGTCCAGCATCGTCAGGTCGGACAGCGGCGTGTCGGTGTCGGCTCGACCCATCGCCTGCAGCAGGTTGGCCATCTGGTGCAGGATGCGGGCCGCCACCTCGTCCGGCAACCGGGCGGCGTCATGCTCCAGCGACAGCCACAACGCACCTTCGTCATGGACCGACAGCGACATCAGCGCCGTGCCCTCCTCGATCAGGCGGACGCCGGTCCAGCCGCAGCCGTCCGCCGCAAGCCGCGCGGCAAGCGTGCCGCGCTGGTACATCAGGACGGTATCGTAAAGCGCCGCACGGCCCTGCCGACCGGACCACTGCCGGATCAGCGTCTGGCGCGCATGGGAATGCGGCCGCAACTGCAGCGTCTGCGCCCGCAGGCGCGCCAGCAGGTCGCCGAAGGTTCCGATGTCGTCCATCCGCACCTGGAACGGCACCGTCGTGACCAGACAGCCCGCGACCCGATCATTGCGCCCACGACCCGATTCCACCAGACCGAAGGCCGCGCCGGACCGCCCGGTCCAGCGCATCAGCAGCATCGACCAAGCCGCCTGCACCACCGTCAACGTGGTCACCTGCGCCGAATGGGCCAGACGGCGGATGGCGTCGCACGCGTCCATCGACAGGGTCAGGTCGGTCTGGTGCATCGGGCCATGCGTTTTCGACGGGGCCGCCGGAAAGGCCGACGCGACGGTTTCATCGGACAACGTGGCGGCAAAGGCGGCGCGGGCCTGCGGCTCGTCCAGCTGGCGCTCCCGGATCGCCTGGATGAAGCCGATGCCGGGTGCCATCAGCGGATCGCCTGACAGGATCCGCCACAGTTCGGTCAGAATCAACGCGATGCTGGTCCCGTCGATCAGGGCGTGGTGGATGGTCCAGACCATCCGGGCCTGCCCCCCACCCAGATCGGCCATCGTGACCCGCCATCCGGGCCGTTCGGTGGGGTCCACGCCGGCCGCGCGGTCATCGGCCAGAAAACGGTCCACCATCCCGTCCGACAAATCGGCACTGTCCATATGCACCGGCGCGTGGTCCAGCACGTCCAGGCGCAGGATGCCGGTATCGTCGGTGACCAGGACGGTCCGCAGCGTCTCGTGACGGTCTGCCAACTGCTGCCACGCGGCCAGCAGGGGGCCGGGCGCCAAAATGTCGGACGGCGCGTCCAGAACGATCTGTTCGATATGGGCGCGGTTCGGATCTGCCTGATCGCTGCCCGCCAGAAAGGCCGCCTGGCTGTCGGTGGCGGCGGGCAGATCGCGGACGATCTTTCGATCATCCGTGCTGACAGACGGTCCGTGCAGCATATTCCTAATCCGTTCCGACCAAATAAGATGAAACCAGCGATACCTGTCCAATCACGCTATCGCAAAGAAAGAGTTGCCGCATAGCCGATTGATCGTGATTTTACATAGATGAACCTGCACGCGACCTTACCGGTTCCGGCTGTCCGCGAACAGTGCGGCCAGCTTGCCGGCCTCTGTTGCGATGTCATGGCGCGTCAGTGCACGGGTGCGGGCGGCGGCGCCCATCCGTTCCAGTTGGTCTCGTGGGGTCCGGGCGGCGGTGTCCAGCGCCTTGGCGAGGTCGTCTTCGGACCCGGCCGGGATGAGCCAGCCGGTCTGGCCGTCGACCATCAGTTCGGGGATGCCAGCGATCAGGGTGGCGATGCAGGGGCGGCCCGCCGCCATCGCCTCCATCAGGGCCACGGGCAGGCCTTCGGCAAAGCTGGGCATGGCCATGACATGCGCCGCAGACAGCGCGTCGCGCACGCCGGCCTCGTCCTGCCAGCCGGCCAGAGTGACGCGCGTGTCCAGCCCGTACGCCCTGATCGCCCGCTGGATCTCGGCCCGCAGCGGGCCGTCACCCACCAGCGTCAGGTGCACCGGCGCGGTGCAGCGCGCCATCGCCTCGATCAGCAGGACCTGGCCCTTCTGCTCGGCGAAGCGGCCGATGCAGACCACGCGCAGCGGATCGTGCGCGTCCGGTCCCGGCGGCAGGGGAACCGGCCCCGCGAACAGGGAGGGGTCGATGCCGCAATGCACCACCTTGATGCGGTCCCAGGTATCGAAGGGCGCCCATCGCGCCAGCTGGCTGCGTCCGAAGGCGCTGACCGCCACCGCGAAACGCGCTTCGGCCACCTTGTCACGCAGCAGCAGCGTGTGCGGGCCATCGAACTCCTCGGGGCCGTGAAAGGTCACGCTGTAGCCCGGGCCGCCCAGCATCCTTACATAGCGGACCAAATCGGCCGAGTTTGTTCCGAAATGGGCATGCAGATGCGTCAGGCCCAGCTGCCGGCTGCGATCGGCCAGGATGGCAGCCTCTGCCAGATAGATCACCTGGCGCAGGGGGCCGCGCCCGGGCCCGCCCCGCCGCCCTGCCGACAATGCCCGAAGCAGGCTGCGCGGATGGCGGATCACCGCACGGATCAGCGCCATGCCCAAGGCCAACGCACCCCGGTCCAGCACGTATTCGGTCCGGTCGGCCTCGGCCTGATCCTCGGCAGACAGCACGGGTTGATCGTCGCGCCGCATGGCGAACCGCGCGACGGTCAGACCGGCCGCCTCGAGGGCCCGAATCTCCCTGCGGATGAAGGTCTGGGACGGACGGGGATAGGTGTTGATGACATAGCCGATCCGGTCGGGGGGCAGCGTCGTGTCCATGTCGTCACCGTTCATATTATTCGCCTTAAAGTTTAATTACTTGCGTCTTACACTCGCATGAATGGTGCCCGAAAGACGCCATTCTGTCGATCTTGTTTCGCAAATGAACCGATCGGTGCTATAGTTGTCAGGATCATTTTGAAAGGGTCGGGGCATTTTGCTGGTCGGTATTATCGCAACCTCTGCAGTCATTGGCATCGTCTCAACCATCCTGTTCCTCGTGCTGGGGTTCGGGTGGCTGTCGTCGATCCTGTGGGGCTACGTCGGTTGCGGCATGCTCAGCGTGTTCGCATTGTCCCTTCTTGTCAGCCGTTCCCTTCGATACCGCAATTGTCCGGGGCGATCCAACCTGAACGATGCGGCGCCCGTCGGCGGCGCGGACTGCGATTAAACTTGTACGCAAGATAAACTGGCGCGATGAGTTGGCACGGCTATTGCTGAGGCTCCATGATGGAGGCTCAGATGACGAACGCCGTGACCTGGATGTGGATTGGCAACCACCAGCAGATCAACACCACGCCAGGAACGCCCGCGACCGGGACCGAGGCGGACGGGATGAAGGGCTACAAGGTTGTCGGCCAGAATCAGATCAAGCCGGTCGAGTTGGACGGACAGCTGCGCGCGATCAATACCGCCCAGGGCCCGGCCGAGGCTTATGCGACAAGCTACAGCCAGCATCCTGACGGTGCCAGCAAGTTCGCCTATGGTTCGCCCACCGATGGGGGGCAAATCACCAGCCAGATCACCGGCTTCCTCAAGGTTCAGTACAAGCTGACCTTTCCGGACAACACCACCAGCACCCAGGACGGCGTGCTGATCCAGATGCGCAACGGGGACATGTTCTTCCGCCCTGCCAAGGACAGCGTCGCGGCATGGTCCGACGTCAAGTCGCTGCATTCGGTCGAGATCATCGAGGCCGACCCCCTGCCCAAGGAGGTCTATGTCGCCAAGATCTCGTTCGCGCCTGACATCCACGACATGGAGATCATGTGCTTTGCCGCGGACACGCTGATCCTGACCGCGGACGGGCCGCGCCCGGTCGACAGCCTGCAGCCGGGTGACCTGATCTGGACGCGCGATCACAGATATCAGCCCCTGCGCTGGATCGGCAGGCGCCGTTTCGATGCCGTGGATCTGGCGGCGAACCCCAAGCTTCGTCCGATCCGCATTGCGGCCGGGGCGCTTGGCCTAAACCAGCCGTCGGCGCCCCTGTCCGTGTCGCGCCAGCACCGCATCATGATCCGGTCATCGGTCGCGCGGATCCTGTTCGGGACCGACGAGATCCTGGCACCGGCTTGCCAACTGATCGATGTTCCGGGCATCGCGGTGGACATGTCCGTGTCGCAGGTGACCTATTGCCATCTGATGTTCGACGCCCACCAGGTCGTCGATTCCAACGGCGCACAGACGGAATCTTTGTATCCCGGCCCCCAGGCCCTGCGCGCGATGGGGTCGGCGGCCCTGTCCGAACTGCGGCAGATCTTTCCCGAATTGTTCGCGGATCAGGCCCACCCGGCCGAGGCCCGCACATTCGTGCGCGGCCCCCGGCTGCGCCAGCTTGTTCAGCTACACACCGTCGGACAGGCCGCGCTGGTCAGCTGAACGCTGCCGGCCTCAGCCGGCCGTCGGCGCGCCGTAAAGGCTGCGCGCCTCGCGGAAGGACACCAGGCGACGACGATTTTCGTCCCACAGGTGCAGGTTCACCGACCGCAGGCTTTCGCGCAAGGTCAGCCGCTGTGCCGATGCCAGTTCGTCATGGTCGCGCAGGATTTCCGGCAGGCGATAGAACGGGATGCGGCTGTACAGGTGGTGGACATGATGCACCCCGATATTGGCGGACAGCCAGCGCAGGGGCTGGGGCAGGATGTAATGTGACGATCCGGCCAGCGCCGCATCGTGCAATTGCCATTCGTCCCCATTGGCCCAGTGCGTTTCCTCGAACTGATGCTGGACATAGAACAGCCACACGCCGACGGTCCCCGCGACGATGGTCGTGGGCAGGAAGATCAGCAGGACGGGCATCGGCCCGGCAAACCAGATCATCGTGCCCAGGATCAACGCCAGCGCCAGATTGGTGCCCAGGGCCGATGCCCAGAACCGCCATCCCGCCCGCATCAGCCCAAGCGGCAGACGGTTCTGCAGCAGGAACAGGTAGCTCGGCCCCAACACGAACAGCACCAGGGGGTGGCGATACAGCCGGTACATCAGCCGGCCGAACCGGCCGCGGCTGCGATACTCGCCCACCGTCAGGGTCATCACGTCGCCGATGCCGCGTTCGTCCAGGTTCCCGTGCTGGGCGTGGTGCAGCGAATGGGTCCGGCGCCAGACGTCATAGGGCGTCAGGGTCAGCACGCCCAGACCCCGCCCGATCCAGTCCTGGACCTTGCGATTGCGAAAGAACGACGCGTGGCCGCAATCATGCTGGATGCAGAAGATGCGGACCAGGAACAGCCCGTTCACCAGCGCGATCGGCACGGCCAGCCAATAGCTGACCGACAGCGCCGCCCAGGCCAGCGCCCAGAGCGCTAGGAACGGGACGATCGTGGCCATCAACTCCCACACGCTGCGGCGGGTCGACGGCTCGCGATACTTGGCGAGGACCTGCACCCATTCCTTGGCCTGACGCGGCGTGCTTGCGTTCGGTGTACCCATAATCAGCGACTCTGCGCCCCCTCAGTTCATTTCAGGCGGCGATAGCACAGAAAGGTCGCCGCCGCCTATGGGCCCCGTGACGTCCCATTGCCGCATCATGGCTGACAAAGGGTTGGGGACCGGATCGGACACGGTTTCGTCACCGGATCGACGGCAGTGGTGATGATGCGCGGAACCGGCGCACGCCGGCCGCGTTTTGCGGTGAACAATCCAGGCGAGGCCACCCGATGATCATCCCGTTTGCACGACTGACGCTGACTGCAGCCGTTCTGGCGCTGGCAGTCCCCATCGGCGGTCTGTCGGGGAGTGCAGCGTGGGCGCAGGCCGCACCGGCCGAGCGCGTGTCCGAGGCACCGGAATGCGCGGCCGATGCCGGTGTTGCCGAACCGGCAACCCAGCCTGACGCATCCGAGGACAGCACAGCCGCGGAAAACACCGGAACCACCGGCTGGAGCGGTGGAACGGGCGGGTCACAGTTGGGGACCAACATTCAGGGCGCCGTCGAATCGTCCCCGACCTGGCAGCCCCCGACGGCGCGAGGTTTGGATCTTGCCGGAACTGCGGAAGACCAGCCGGCCTGCTGACGCCTGCGCTGCAAGATCATTCGGACGGTGCCGCTTGTTGGTGCATCGCTGACATTTTGTGCATCTTTCACGGGTGCCGTAACCTGTGATTACAGCCTTGTGGCTCTCCTCACGGAATCATGGTCATTTTATTGAGAGTTACGCAAAAGCCGCTGCCGAACAATCGGCAGCGGCTTATTTTTGTCTGCGCTCCAGAGGCCACCCCGCTGTGGTGCACTCAGAATTCCATCATGCGTGCGGTGCCTGCCTTGGGCGATCCGGCCCTATGGCGCGGCGCGGCGACTTGGACGAACGGATCGTCGCTGGTGCGAAGTGGATCATCCCGTGTGTCCCATGTCGAGGCCGGCTGGAAGGTGAAGCTGGTCAGGGCTGATGCCAGTACGCCTGCCTGATGCTGCAGTGATGCTGCGGCGGCGTTCGTTTCCTCGGCCACGGCGGCGTTCTGCTGGGTCACTTGGTCCAGATGGTTCACGCCCGAGTTGATCTCGGACAATGCGGTGGACTGGTCGCTGGCGGCCAGGGCGATGGCTGCGACCTGATCCGACACCTCGCGGGCCTTGGACAGGATCTGCTCGAGACTGCCCCCGGTGCGGCTGACCAGTGAGGATCCTGACCGAACGTGCTGCGAGGAATCCGAGATGAGCCCCTTGATCTCACGCGCGGATTCCGACGCACGCTGCGCCAGCCCGCGCACCTCGGATGCGACCACGGCGAAACCGCGACCCGCCTCTCCGGCGCGGGCGGCCTCGACCCCGGCGTTCAGCGCCAGCAGGTTCGTCTGGAACGCGATATCGTCGATGACGGTGATGATGCGGTTGATTTGGTCCGAGGACGCCTCGATCTTTTCCATGGCCTGGATCGCCTCTCCGACGATGCTGCGGCCCTCCTCGGCGATCGAGCGGTTGGCGCGCGACACGCTCTCGGCCGTGCGCGCCAGATCGGCGGTGGAGTGCACGCTGGCGGTCAGTTCGGTCAGCGCCGCCGCCGATTCCTCCAGCGTGGCGGCCTGCGTCTCTGCGCGACCTGCCAGGTCCTGGGCGGCAGAGGTGATCTCGTCCGAGCCCGTGCGCACCTGGCGGGCGACCTCGACGATGCGGCCCATCGTGCTGCCCAGATCGGACACGACCTTGTTGAAGCTGGCGCGCAGCGCCTCGTATTCTTGGGGGAAGGGATCATGCGCGGGGCTGGCGATCTGGGCGGTCAGGTCGCCAGCCGCCAGCCGCTCCAACCCGGTGGAAATGTCGGTCACGATGCGCGCCTGCTTGCGGGACTGCGCCTGCGCCTCGGCGGCGCCGGCCTCGCGCAGGGCGGCGGCGGCGTGGCGGGCCTCCTGGGCCTGGGCCAGGCCATCGCGGAACTGTTCCAGATTGCGGGCGATCGAGCCGATCTCGTCGCGCATCGCCGTGCCGGGGATCGGCCGGTCGTAGTTCTGGCGGGCGACATCCTGCATCGCGGCGTCGACGGCCGCCAAGGGCCGCAGGGCACGACGCGTCATCACCTGGTTCAGCGCAAAGGCCAGCAGCAGCGCGGCGGCGGTCAGGGCCACGGCCGTGGTCAGGTTGCGCCACAGTACCGCCTCGATCCCGTCCATCGCCACGCCTGCATAAAGGACGCCGTTCACCTGACCCTGTTGATCGCGGACTGGGACATACAGCGTCAGATAGGGATGATCCAGGATCGTGGTCGTGCCGGAATAGGTCCGCCCCTCCAGCATGGCGGCATGAACCGGGCCCGTCGGGTCCAGCGGCGTGCCGACCGCGCGGGTGCCGTCCGGGCGCTTGACGTTGGTCGTCACGCGCATGAACTGGCCCAGTTCGGGGTCAAGCCGGAAGATGGTCGCCGTCTCTCCGGTCTGGCCGCCGACATCGTCGATCATGGTGTGATCGGCGAAATCGGGGATCTGCGGCCAGACGACGTCGCCCAGGGTGCCGTCCGGCCTGGTCGTCGCGGAAAAGCCGTCGTGGTCCACGGCAAGATCATAGGACAGGACGCGCAGCGTCACCCGTTGCGCGCTTTGGGCGTTTTCCAGAAGGCTTTGGCGTTGCGCCATACTGAGCACGGTGACCAGCACAAGCGCCAGGGCCGTCATCAGGCCAAGGCTGGTCAGGGTGATCTTTTGGCGCAGGGACAGGCGCGGGACGAAGGACATCGAAATCTCCGGGACAGGGACCAGGAGCCGACGCTAGCGCACAAATGCTAATGCCCGGTTAGCGTGCCCCCGCTTGACTTGGCCCGGCCCCCCGCCTAGGCACGCGCCCTTCGCAGTCACAGGGCAGGGCATCCGACATGGCACCGCGCGGCAACGGCCTGGGCATCGACTTCGGCACCTCGAACTCGGCGGCGGGACATGCGCCGGACGGGACGCCGCGCCTGATCCGGCTGGAACCGGGGCAGACGACCATGCCCACGACCTTTTTCCTGGACGCCGACAGCCGCACCACCCTGATGGGCCAGCCCGCGAACCGCGCCCTGCTGGACGGGCACGAGGGCCGCTTCATGCGGGCGCTGAAGCGTGTCCTGGGCACATCGCTGATGCATGAAAAGCGGATGATCCTGAACGAGAGGGTGACCTTCGTCGACCTGATCGCGCGCTTTCTGAACCGCATCAAGACGCGGGCCGAGGCCGAGACCGGGCAGACCTTCGACCGCGCGCTGTCGGGCCGGCCCGTCGTCTTTCATGGCGATGGCGACCCGCGCGAGGCGCAGGCCGAGGACGATCTGCGCCAATGCTATCTGGCCGCGGGCTTTCACGACGTGGACTTCATGCCCGAGCCCGAGGCCGCGGCCATCGCCGCCGGTGCCGCGCGGCCGGGCGCCACGGGCCTGATCGTCGACGTGGGCGGCGGCACGTCGGATTTCTCGCTGTTCCAGGGGCAGGGGGCGGGGGTGCGGATCCTGGCCAGCCACGGCGTGCGGATCGGCGGCACCGATTTCGACCGCGCGGTCAGCCTGGATCACGTGATGCCACTGCTGGGCCGGGGATCGGTCCTTCGCAAGGCGATGGGGCCGGGGACGTCGCCCGTACCAAACGCCATCTACAACGACCTTGCTACGTGGGAGAAGATACCCTTCGTGAACACCCCCCAGAACCGCCGCATGGTCGCCGAAATGGTCCGGCTGGCCGAACAGCCCGACGCCATGACCCGCCTGTCGCGCGTGCTGGAGGACGATCTGGGCCACGATCTGGCCTTTGCTGTCGAACGCGGCAAGATCGCCGCCAATGACGGTGCCGACGACGCGGCCATCCTGCTGGACGAGGTCGAACGCGGCCTGTCCGCGCCGCTGGCCGGGCAGGCGTTGGCCGACAGCCTGTCACGCCACGCCAGCCAGCTGCACGAGGGCGCCGTCGAGACGCTGCACCGCGCGCAGCTGACCCCGGCGCAGGTCGACCGGGTGATCTATGTCGGGGGGTCAAGCCTGATGACGGTCGTGGGCGACACGATGCGCGCGGCCTTTCCCGATGCAGATCATTCGGCACAGGACGTGTTCACGGCCGTGGCCGACGGGCTGGCCATCGCGGCGCGGTAGGGGCGGGGAAGGCTGGCGGAAGGGAATGGGAGTCGAACCCACCCGGGACAGGCTCGCTGCCCCAACCGGATTTGAAGTCCGGCCAAACCACCGGGTCTGATGCCCTTCCGCGGTCCTTCGTCCCTGTCACCTAGGGGCTGGTGGCGGGTCCTGCAATAGAATGTTTCGCAACATGGCGGCTTGGGACGCAAGCTGCAATGCCAGGTCGCGGTGGTCCGGGTCGTCGAACGTCACGGCATTGACGGCCTGACACAGGCTTGCCACGGCCCGGTCGCGGTCCTGCGCGGACACGCGGGCGAATTGTCGCGCCACTGTCGCGACCATCAGGTTGCCCGTCGGGCGCATCGCGTGGAACGCCGCAAGGGTCGCCAGCCGCAGGGGCCCAACCTGATCGACGTGACGCGCCAGGCGGGCATAGACGGCGATGAAATCCGGGGGCAGGGATTCGTTGATCCGCGGGGCGTCCTGCAGGGGCGCGTCGGGGGACAGGCCAAGCAGCCCTGCGAACACGCCGATGAAATCCGCGTCCAGCCGGGTCAGCACCCGCGCCGAGGCCCCGGTCCTGTCCGCGATCAGATCGGCCATATGGCCAAGGTCCATCATCGCGCGGATGGCGGGCATGCGGCAGAAGACCGCAAAATCGGGCAGGCTCAGCGGCCTGCCCGGTGGCACCGGGTTGATCAGCGCCTGTTTCCACAACGACCGCAGCCACCCGTCCAGATCGCGCCCGACCAGGAACAGGGTCGTGTCGAAACCCGTCAGCACCTCTCGGACCTGCTGCCAGGCGCAGTCGGGGATCAGCGCCCGATTGGTCATCACCCCCTCGCAGGACAGGATCAGCGTGTGGGCGCGCCCATCACGCAGGGGGCCGGTCTCGGCCGCAAGCCGCGACAGGTCGCCGCGCTTCAACCCTTGGACCAGCCATTGATGCTTGGGGTCGCGGGGCGTGTCGACCGAGGCATAGACGATACCCTGCGCCGCCAGCACCCCGCTGTTCAGATGGCACCACGCCTGCAGGGTGGAGGTCCCGGTCTTGGGCGGACCGGGATGCAGGATCACGCGCGGACGGCTGTCGTTCATGCGCGCCATGTCGGCCCGATCCGCCGGCGATGTCAACGCAGGGTGCGCCCTCAGCCCGCCAACAGTGCGGCGTTCCCCCCCGCGGCGGTGGTGTCGACGCACAGGTGGCGTTCATGCGTGACGTGGGCGCGGTCCGGCACCGCCGTGATCAGCGGCACCAGCGGACCTGGCCGCGCGGCCAGGGCCCGGGCCATCGCCCGCCCCGTCGCCACGTCACCCCACCACAGCACCGCAGCCACATCGGACAGATCGCGCAGCACCTGCGGATTGACATCGCCCTCTGCGACAACCGCCTGACCGCCGGCATCGGTCACGGCACGTGCCTGCGCCGCCGCGGCAGGGGCGCCGGGGCCCAGGCACAGGACGGGTCCGCGGGGCAGGCTGGTCAGGCGGTTCAGCTCTCCGGTCGGGCCGGGCATCAGCCGATCGGTGGGCGCGGCGCCGGGGGCGGGACGGGTCAGCGCCGCAGCCAGGCGGTCGGTGCTGTCGGCCCCGGTCCAGTCCGTCGCCGCGGCGGCGGGGGCTGCGGGCGCGAACAGCCGCGTCAGGTACTGCGGGCCGCCGGCCTTGGGTCCGGTGCCCGACAGGCCCTCTCCGCCAAAGGGCTGGCTGCCGACGGTGGCGCCGACCTGGTTGCGGTTGACGTACAGGTTGCCCGCATGGACCGCCTGCGTAACCTCCTGCACCCGGCTGTCGATGCGCGAATGCAGCCCGAAGGTCAGCCCGTATCCCGTCGCGTTGATCGCCGCCACGACCCGGTCCAGGTCACGCGCCTTGAAGGTCGCGACATGCAGGACGGGGCCGAAGATCTCGCGCTCCAGCACCTGGATGCCGTCGATGCGGATCAGCGTGGGCGGTACGAAATGCCCCGTGGCGGGCGCCGCGATCTGGTGCAGGATCTGGTCGCGGTTCTGGTCCAGATAAGCCAGGATCCCGGCCTGCGCCTCGGCGTCGATGACCGGGCCGACATCGGTGGACAGATCCCACGGGTCGCCCACGCGCAGCTGGTCCATCGCCCCCTGGATCATCGCGATCAGGTGCGGGGCCACGTCCTCCTGCACGTAGAGGCAGCGCAGCGCCGAACAGCGCTGGCCCGCCGACCGGAAGCTGGAGGCGATGATGTCGCGCACCGCCTGTTCGGGCAGGGCCGTGCTGTCCACGATCATCGCGTTCAGACCGCCCGTCTCCGCGATCAGCGGCGTGCCGGGGGCCATGTGGTCCGCCATGCTGGCGGCGATCAGCCGCGCCGTGTCGGTGCCGCCGGTAAAGACGACGCCGTTGATGTGCGGATCGCGTGTCAGCGCCGCACCGACCGTCGCGCCGTCGCCCGGCAGCAGCTGCAGTGCGTCGGCCGGAACGCCCGCGCGGTGCATCAGGCGCACGGCAAGGGCGGCGATCAGCGGGGTCTGTTCGGCCGGCTTGGCCAGCACCGCGTTCCCCGCCATCAGCGCCGCCGCGACCTGTCCGGTGAAGATCGCCAGCGGAAAGTTCCAGGGGCTGATCGCAGCGATGATCCCGCGCGGGGCATCCGTGCGGCCCTCGCCCTGCTGGGCGTAATAGCGCAGGAAATCCACCGCCTCGCGCAGTTCGGCCACGGCGTCGTTCAGGGTCTTGCCCGCCTCGCGGGACAGGATGCCGAAGATCGGGCCGAAATCAGCCTCGAACAGGTCCGCGGCGCGGCGCAGGGTCGCGGCCCGTTCCGAGGCAGGGGCCGCCCAGGGGCGGGCCGCATCGATGGCGCGGGTCACGGTGGCCTCGTCCGCCTCGGTGACGGTTGCAAGGATGTCGCCGGTGGCGGGGTTCAGCACCGGGCTGGCCTGTCCGGTCGCCGCCTGTGCGGTCAAGGGGCCGGCATCGGCAATGGACCCGTCACGGGCGGCAAAGATCCGGTCCAGCTGGTCGCGGGCGGCCAGGTCAAAGCCCTGCGCGTTCACGCGGCCCGCGCCATAGATCGCATGGGGCGCCAGCAGGGTCGCGGGGGCCTGGGCCGTCGCCAGCGCGTCAAACGGATCGCGGGCGATCTGTTCGGGCGTCACGTCCAGATCGACGATCTGGTTCACGAAGCTGCTGTTCGCGCCGTTCTCCAGCAGGCGGCGCACCAGATAGGCCAGCAGGTCCTGATGCGCGCCGACCGGGGCATAGATGCGGCAGGCGGTGCGATGATCGCGCAGGACGATGTCGTGCAGCCGCTCTCCCATCCCATGCAGGCGCTGGAATTCGAAGGGCGCATCGCCCGCCAGTTCCAGGATGGCCGCGACGCTGTGCGCGTTGTGCGTGGCGAATTGCGGATAGATGCGGTCTGTCATGCCCAACAGCCTCTTCGCCAGCGCAACATAGCTGACATCCGTCGCGGTCTTGGAGGTGAACAGCGGGAAATCAGGATGCCCCTCGACCTGGGCGCGCTTCATCTCGGTGTCCCAATAGGCGCCCTTGACCAGGCGCAGCATGACGTGGCGGTCGTGGCGGACCGCCAGCGCGTGCAGCGCATCGATCATCGGCCCCGCCCGCTTGCCATAGGCCTGCACGACCACGCCGAACCCGTCCCATCCGGCCAGATCGGGGTCCGGCAGGACGGCCTCGATCACCTGCAGCGACAGGGCCAGGCGGTCCTGCTCCTCGGCGTCGATGTTCAGGCCCATGTTCGCCGCGCGCGCCCGGCGGGCCAGATCGCGGACCACGGGGACCAGTTCGGCCATCACCTGATCCTCCTGCGCGACCTCATAGCGGGGGTGCAGCGCCGACAGCTTGATCGAGATGCCGGGGTTCCGGGCGACGGAACCATGCGTGCAAGCGCCGGCGATGGCCGCGATGGCCTTGCGGTATTCGTCGGCATAGCGGTCGGCGTCGCGGGCGGTCATCGCCGCCTCGCCCAGCATGTCATAGCTGTAGGTGTATCCCTTGGCCTCCTGACCCTTCGCCCGCTCCAGCGCGGCGTCGATGGTCTGGCCCAGGACGAACTGGCGCCCCATCTCGCGCATCGCGCGGGTGACGGCGGTCCGGATCACCGGCTCTCCAAGGCGGCGGACCGCGCCGCGCAGGGTGCCGGCCAGACCGGGCTTGCTGTCGTCCAGCACCCGCCCCGTCAGCATAAGAGCCCAGGTCGAGGCGTTGACCAGGCTGGAGGAGCTGTCGCCCAGGTGGCGGCCCCAATCGGAGGGGGCGATCTTGTCCTCGATCAGCGCATCGATGGTGGCACGGTCGGGCACGCGCAGCATCGCCTCGGCCAGGCACATCAGGGCCACGCCCTCGCGGGTGGACAGGCCGTATTCGGCCAGCATCAGTTCCATCATCGTGGGCTTGGATTCGGCGCGGATGCGGCGGATCAGGTTGGCCGCGCGGTCGCTGATCCGCGCACGGGTATCAGGCGACAACGCCGCATCGCGGACCAGCCGGTCCAGCAGGGGCGCTTCGGGTTGGAACTTGGCGGAAAAGGAAAGGTCGGTCATGGCGGCACCCCTGTCTGATATCGGCAGAATATCGCGTGCCGTCTGGACGATGGGACCAATGATGGGCAGGATCGCAGCCATATCGTCCAATCATGGGGCATAAAACGTGACCGACATCCTGGACCCGATCAATCGCCGCATTCTGGCGGAACTGGTGGCCAACGCCCGCATCCCGGTGACCGAACTGGCGCGCAAGGTCGGCCTGTCCAAGACCCCCGTGGCCCTGCGCATCCGCCAGCTGGAGGAGGCGGGGCTGATCACCGGATACCGGGCCATCCTGTCGCCCGTGCGCCTTGGCCTGACCCATGTCACCTATGTCGAGATGCGCCTGTCGGACACCCGCCACAAGGCGCTGGAATCGTTCAACGCCGCCATCCGCCTGATTCCCGAGGTCGAGGAATGCTACATGATCGCGGGGGGGTTCGACTATCTGCTCAAGGTGCGGTCGCGCGACATGGCCGATTACCGTCGCATCATGGCGGAAAAGCTCTCCGCCCTGCCGCATGTCGCCTCTACCTCCAGCTATGTCGCGATGGAGGCGGTGATCGAACAGGGCATCGCCCCGATCTAGCCGAACAGGTCCAGCCGGTGCGGGTTCAGGCGGCGCAGATCCCCCCGGCGCAGCGTGACGCCGTGCCGGTCGAAGAAATCCAGAATCTCGATGGCGACCTTGCGGCCGTTCTGAACGCGGTCACGGAACAGGGGGGCGGTGAACCAGCCGTCCGGCGTCGCGGCCGCCACATCGCGCAGGATGGTTACCATGTCGGCCGTCACGGCGCGCGCAAAGAAATGGTCATGTGCGATCTGGTCGGTGCGGCCCAGCTTCTGCGTCATGCGCAGCACGCGGCGCACCTCCTTTTCGTCCACCCCGAATTCGGTCGCGAAATCGCGCACCCGCGGCGGGCGATAGCGCAGATCGCCCGTCAGGGACGGAAGGATGCGGGCCCACAGCGCCTCGTCCTCGGCCGACAGGCGCACCTCGTGGCCGGGCAGGCGCAGAAAGGCGCCGTCGGGGACGATCCGGCCGGCATCCGCTTCGCCCCGCAGCAGCGCCAGATAGGACTCCTTGGGCAGCCGCGGCGTCAGCGCCAGGCGCAGCCGTTCGCGGCCCATGCCCGGCAGGTCGGGGTTCTCGGCGTGAAAGGCGGACAGCGCGTCGATGATGCCCCGCTGCAGCGCGTCCAGATGCGCGGGCGACAGGGCCAGCCCCGCGACCAGCCGTGCCCCGGACAGTGCCGCGGCCGCATCGGCGGGCGACAGGGCGCGGTCGCGCACGAAGACCGCCGAATCGACCGGGCCCACCGCCAGCATCGCCTGCAGCGGATCAGGGGCCTGGGCGGCGTCGATCAGCGCCAGCCGTTCGGGGGTGCGCCGTTTGCGGGCGGGAGGGCGCAGGTCCAGGAAATGCCCGCCGCCGATGGTGCGGCTGGCCGACACGTCGCGCAGGATGAACCGGTCGCCGATGGTCGCGGCGATGGGACGGTCCAGCACGATCTGGACCGGACCGCTGTGACCGGGGGCGATGGGGTCGCCCAAAGGCACGATCCGCGCGCCCAGTTCGGCCGCGTGGCTGTGCAGGCGGGCGGGAAACCACGTGCCGATGGGCTTCGGCTCCGTGTCCAGCACGCTCAGGACGGCGTCGATCCGTTCGGTCGGCGCGTGCAGCGCGGGGGCCAGCACGATGTCGCCCCGATGGATCGCGTCCTTGGCGACTGCCTCTCCCGCCAGGTTCAGGGCGCAGCGTTGCCCGGCAAGGCCGCGGGTCGCCTGCTGGTTCTGCGCATGGATGCCGCGGACCCGCGCCGCGATCCCCGACGGGCTGATCGTCACCAGATCGCCGACCGCGACCTGCCCGGACAGCACCGTGCCGGTCACCACCGTCCCCGCGCCCTGCAGGGTGAAGCTGCGATCGACCGCCAGGCGAAAGCCCGCATCGGCGGTGCGATGGGCCACCTGCGCCTCGGCGGCCATCAGGGCGGCGCGCAGGCTGTCCACGCCCTCGCCGGTCAGTGACGACACCGGGATGATCGGCGCATCCGCCAGCCCGCTGTCGGCCAGGGCGTCGCGGATCTGGGCCGTGACTTCGGCGCGGCGGTCGGCATCGGCCAGATCGGCCTTGGTCAGCGCGACCAGCCCCCGCGACAGGCCCAGCAGGTCCAGGATCGCCAGATGCTCTCGCGTCTGCGGCATGATGCCGTCATCGGCGGCCACGACCAGCAGGGCCAGGTCGATCCCGCCCGCGCCGGCCAGCATGGTGTGGATCAGCCGTTCATGCCCCGGCACGTCGACGAAGCCGGTGACGGTGCCGCCGCCAAGATCGGCATAGGCAAATCCCAGGTCGATGGTGATGCCTCGGGCCTTTTCCTCTGCCAGGCGGTCGGCATCGGTGCCGGTCAGCGCCTTGACCAGCGCGGTCTTGCCGTGGTCGATATGCCCCGCGGTTCCGACGATCACGTCAGCGCCTCCAGCAGGTCACAGTCGTCGTCCAGACAGCGCAGGTCCAGGATCAGCGCGCCGTCGCGGATATGGCCGATGACCGGACGCGGTCGATCGCGCAGCCATGCCGCCAGGCGGTCCGGCGCGTCGCCGCCCGCCCCGCTGATCCGCAGCCCGGCCGACGGAATCGTATCCGTCGGCAGCGAGCCCGATCCGATCTGGCTGGCGCAGTCCGTCGGAACGACCCGATGATCAGGCAGCAGCGCTGCGACTTGCGGCGCCAAGCGCGCGGCCTGCGCCGCGATGTCGGCCTGCGAACGGGACAGCATGCGCAGCACGGGCAGCCGCTGGTCCAGCCGGTCGGGGTCGAGATAGAGGCGCAGCGTCGCCTGCAGCGCGGCGATGCGGATCTTGTCCAGCCGCACGGCGCGCTTCATGGGGTTCTTGTTGATCCGTGCGATCAGGTCGCGCCGGCCCACGATGAACCCCGCCTGCGGCCCGCCCAGCAGCTTGTCGCCTGAAAAGGTGATCAGGTCCGCGCCTTCGGCTACGGCTTCGGCGACGGTGGGTTCGCGGCGCAGGCCCCAACGGGACAGATCGACCAGCGACCCCGCGCCAAGGTCGTTCAGCATCACCACCCCGGCATCGCGCGCGATGGCGGCCAGGTCCGGGGCCGGAACCTCGGCGGTGAACCCCTCGATGCGATAGTTCGATGTGTGGACCTTGAGGATCAGCCCGGTCCGGTCCGTGATCGCGTCGCGATAGTCGCGGGGGTGAGTGCGGTTGGTCGTCCCGACCTCGACCAGCCGGGTGCCGGCGCGGGCCATGATGTCGGGCATGCGGAATGCGCCGCCGATCTCGATCAGCTCGCCGCGCGAGACGATGCTGTCACGGTCCTGGCCGAAGGTGTTCAGCGCGATCAGGACGGCGGCCGCATTGTTGTTGACGATGGTGGCATCCTCGGCCCCGGTCAGCTCGCACAGAAGACCGCGCAGATGGTCGTCACGCTGGCCGCGCCCGCCGGTCGTCAGGTCGAATTCCAGTGCCAGCGGCGCGGCCATCGCGGCGGATGCGGCGGCGATCGCCTCGTCCGCCAGGATCGCGCGGCCCAGGTTGGTGTGCAGAACGGTGCCGGTCAGGTTCAGGATCGGGCGCAGCTGCGTGACCGCCGCCGCCGCCAGATCGGCGGCCAGCAGGTGCGGCAGGCGTGCGGCCTCGGCCGCGCCGTCGGCCCCGTCGCGGATGGCCGCGCGGGCCGCGTCAAGGCGCAGACGCGCGGTCCGGGTCACCGCCTGACGGCCATGAGCGTCGATCAGCGACGGCACCGCCAACAGCACCTGATCGACCGATGGCAGCGCCCGGAACCCCGACATCAATAGCCCGCAAGGAACGGGTTGAACCCGCCGCGATGCTTGTCGGTGTCCTTCATCAGCAGGTCCAGCCCCAGGCTGCCGACGTCGTCGGCGATCGCCTCAAGGCTGGGGTTCTTGTTCTGGTACAGGATCTTGACCCAACTGTCGCAATCGCCACAGACCTCGGCCCGGACGGTCGCCTGGTCGGTCTCGACGCTGCGATAGCTGATCTGGCCGGTCTGGCCGCAGCACAGGCAGGTCAGGCGGACCTCGTTCCATTGGGTCTGGCAGCAGGCGCAGGCGGCATAGCGCACACCGTCCAGATCGCCGACCCCGATCACGCTGGAGGTCGCTGGCTTGCCGCCGCAGACCGGGCAGACACCCGTGCGGATCTTGACCAGTTGATCGGCGGGCAGCCCCGCGGCAAGGCGCGACAGATGCAGCTGCACGGCCAGCGATGCGAACAGGTGCGGCGCGATGCTGTCATCAGGAATGCTGTCCGACAGGATGTTCTCCAGCAGCCAGTGACGATCGGCCAGGGGCGCGGCGGTCACGGCGGACAGCGCGAGGCGCGCGGGTTCCGGCATGTCCAGCGCCGCCGCATGGGTCAGCACCGCGTCCAGGACGGCATGCAGGTCGGGGTCGGATGCCAGCCGCTGCCGGTCGATCGGCGGCATGCGGTTTTCGCGGGCCAGGCGGATGCGGTCGGCGGGCACGGGGGCGGGGCGGGGCAGTTCGTCCGCCAGCCGGGCCTGGAGATCCGCAAGCTGACCCAGGAAGGCCAGCCACGGCCCAAGGTTGTCGCTGTGCTGCGCCAGGAAGGCCAGGCGCTTGGCACGGGTCGCGAACAGGCGCATGGGCTTGGGCAAAAACACTAGCGGCGCCGTGGGGACGCCGCCGATGGCCGATGGATCGGGTTGGATGGTGGTGTTCATGTCAGTCTCCGGGCCGAACCGGCCACAGGGGATGCCGGTGATGGTGGCCGGCAGATTACTCTGCCGGGCCCTTGTTGTCGCGGCTGGCGATCTCTCGCAGCCATTTGCGGTGGTGGCGCCAGGCCCATCCGCCGGTGACCGTGCCCCGGGTCATCGCGCGCAGCGTGCCCCGCGTCCAGATCGCGGCATAGACGTGCATGATGAACACCAGGATGATCGCGACCGCGGACAGCGCATGCACCAGAACCGCGATGCGGCGCAGCGGCACACTGACCAGATGGCCGGCCACCTGCTGCCAGATCATCACGCCGGTGACGATCAGCACGATGATCAGGGCGGACATGCCCCAGAAGACGAACTTCTGGCCCGCGTTGTACTTGCCCAGTTCGGGCAAGTTCTCCTCGCGGCCCTTCACCACGTCGCCGATCTGGGCGACCCAGGTCGTGTCCTCGGGCTTGGGCATGTTCAGGCGCCACAGCTGGATGAACATCAGCGCGAAGCTGAGGAACAGCACCACGCCGATGATCGGGTGGATCCAGCGCGTGGTCTGCCCGCCGCCGAACAGCCCCGTCAGGAAGTACAGCGACGGGTCGAACAGCGCCAGGCCGGATAGCGCCAGCGCGATCAGGCTGAACGCGGTCACCCAGTGGTTCGCGCGCGTGAACCCGCGATAGCGGCTGACCTCGACCGGCTGGATGCTTTCCAGCCGGTCACCCCGTTCCGAGTAGTACGGACGATGCGCCATCAGACGTGCCCCCCGCCGGTCGGACCGCCGTCGGGATCTTCGCCCTTTACCAGCTTGTCGGCGGCCTCGATGTCATGCTCCTCGACCTCGTTGCCGCGGGCGAACAGACCGTGCAGCGTGGCGCCCACCGCGGCCAGACCGATGGCCGCCAGGCCCGCGGTCTTGGTCACGCCCTTCCAGCCCTCGACCACCGGAGAGATCCGGGGGTTTTCGGGCAGGTCGTTGTAGATCCCGGGCTTGTCCGCGTGATGCAGCACATACATCACGTGGGTGCCGCCCACGCCGGCCGGATCGTACAGGCCCGCGTTTTCATAGCCGCGCGATTTCAGGTCCTCAATCCGGGTCTCGGCATGCGCCTGCATGTCGGCCTTGGTGCCGAAGACGATGGCCTGAGTGGGGCAGGCCTTGGCACAGGCGGGACCTTGGCCCACGGCCACGCGGTCCGAACACAAGGTGCACTTGTAGCTCTTGTGGTCGGTCTGGCTGATGCGCGGGATGTCGAAGGGACAGCCGGTGACGCAATAACCGCAGCCGATGCAATTGTCGTGGATGAAATCCACGATACCGTTGGAGTACTGCACGATGGCGCCCGGCGCCGGGCAGGCCTTGAGGCAGCCCGGATCCTCGCAATGCATGCAGCCGTCCTTGCGGATCAGCCATTCCAGGTCGTTGGTCGCCGGGTTCTCCCATTCCGCGAAACGCATCAGGGTGAACATGTCGGGGGTCAGGTCATGGGGGTTCTCATAGACCCCCACGTTCTCTCCCACCGCCGGGGTCGTGTCGTTCCATTCTACGCAGGCGGACTGGCAGGCCTTGCAGCCGATGCACTTGGACACATCGATCAGCTTGGCCAGCTTTTCCAGCTGGCGGTCCGGTTGCGGCACGTTCCGCGTGGCCGAGATGCGCACGACGTCGCGCGCATCGAAATAGGCCTCGGTCGGTTGCACGGGCGGGTTGGACGCCGCCGTGGTCGGGCTGTTTGCCATGTCGTTCATGCCACCGGCTCCTCGGTTGCGGGTTCGATGTTGACCAGGAACGCCTTGAATTCGGGCGTGTCCGTGTTCGCATCCCCGATGAACGGCGTCAGGCTGTTCGGCCCCCAGCCCTTCTTGGCGGCCCCCATGAAGCCCCAGTGCAGCGGAATGCCCACCACATGGACGGGCTTTCCGTCACAGATCAGCGGCTGCAGGCGACGGGTGACCACCGCCTTGGCCCAGACCTGTCCGCGCTTGCCGAAGACGCGCACGCGGCTGCCGTTGGTGATGCCGCGCTCCTCGGCCAGCTGGACGCTGATCTCCACGAAGAACTCGGGCTGCAACGCGGCGTTCACCCGGTTGTGCTTGGTCCAGTAGTGGAAATGCTCGGTCAGGCGATAGGAGGTCGCGACGAACGGAAACTCGTCGCTGGTCCCAAGCCGGGCCACGTCGCTTTCGAAGACGCGCGCCACCGGGTTCCCGCGCATCCGCGCGTTGAACACGTTGGCCATCGGGCTTTCGAACGGCTCCATATGCGTCGGGAAGGGCCCGTCGCGCATCATGCCCCGGCTGAACAGGCGCGAGACGCCCTCCTGGTTCATGATGAAGGGTCCGACCGTCGACGGGTCCGCCGTCGGCGCGATGTCGGGCACGTCGTAGCCGCCCCATTTCGCCCCGTCCCACTGGATCAGCGGGCGCGTGGCGTCCCAAGGCTGGCCCGCCATGTCGGCCGAGGCGCGGTTGTACAGCACGCGACGGTTGGCCGGCCAGGCAAAGGCCCAGTTCAGGAACATGCCGGTCTCGTCGGGATCGGAATTGTCCCGCCGCGCCATCATGTTGCCATCCTCGGTCCAGCTGCCGGCATAGATCCAGCAGCCCGCCATGGTCGTCCCGTCATCGCGCAGCTGTCCGAAGCCGGACACCTGCTGACCGGCCTGCAGGATCTGCGCGCCCGTGGCCGGGTCCGTCACCGGAGCCAGCGCGCGGCCGTTCATCTCGCGGGCCAGCTCCTCGGGCGTGGGCTCTCCCGGATCGGCATAGTCCCAGGACAGGTTCACGATCGGATCGGGGAAGGCGCCGCCTTCGGCCCGATACAGGTCGCGCACCCGCGTCCAGATCTGCGCCATGATCCAGGTGTCGTGCTTGGCCTCGCCCGGCGGCGTCGCGCCCGGCCAGTGCCATTGCAGCCAGCGGCCCGAATTGACCAGCGCGCCTTCGTCCTCGGCAAAGCAGGTCGTGGGCAGTTCCAGAACTTCAGTCTGGATGCTGGCCGTGTCGACCTCGTTATGCGCGCCGTGGTTCTCCCAGAAATGCGAGGTCTCGGTGGACAGGGGGTCCATCACGACCAGCATCTTCAGCTTGGACAGGCCCGCCGTCACCTTGCCGCGGTCCGGGATGGACAGCATCGGGTTGAAGCCCTGGCAGAAGTACAGGTTCACCCGGTCGTTGTTCATCAGTTCGAACATGCGCAGGATGTCATAAGCCGGAACGTCCAGCTTGGGCAGGTATTCGTATGCCCAGTCATTCTCGGCCGTGGCGGCATCGCCCCACATCGCCTTGAGGAAGCTGACCATGAACTTGGGATAGTTCTGCCAATAGCTGGTCTGACCCCGCTGCAGCGGCGTGAACTCGCGCGTGGACAGATAGGTCTGCCAGTCGACCTCCTTCTCGGTCGGGATGTTCAGATATCCCGGGATCAGGTTCGACATCAGGCCGATATCCGTCAGGCCCTGAATGTTGGAGTGACCGCGCAGCGCGTTCATCCCGCCACCGCGGACGCCGATATTGCCCAGGATCAGCTGCAGCATCGCCATGCCGCGGATGTTCTGGGCACCCTTGGAATGCTGGGTCCAGCCAAGCGCGTACATGGACGTCATCGTCCGGTCCACGGCCGAGCATTCGCCGATCATCCCGCAGATATCCAGGAACTTGTCACGCGGCGTGCCGGTGATGTTCTCCACGAATTCCGGCGTGTAGACGTCGACATGCTGCTTGAGCATGTTCCAGACGCAGCGCGGGTCCTGCAGCGTGGGATCGGTCAGCGCAAAGCCGTCCTCGCCCATCTGATAGTCCCAGCTTTCCTTGTTGAAGTCGCGCTTTTCCTCGTCATAGCCGGTAAACAGGCCGTCGGACCAGCCGAAGTCCTCGCGCACCAGGAAGGACGCGTTGGTATAGTTGCGGACATAGTCCCACTGGACCTTGTCGTTCTCGATGCACCAGCGGATCACCCCCATCAGGAAGGCGATGTCTGTGCCCGGACGGATCGGCGCATAGTAGTCCGCGACCGATGCGGTGCGGGTGTAACGCGGGTCGACCACGATCAGCTTGGCGCCGCGATGCGCCTTGGCCTCGGTCACCCACTTGAAGCCGCAGGGATGCGCCTCGGCAGCATTGCCGCCCATGACGATCGCAAGGTCGGTGTTCTTGATGTCAGTCCATGGATTGGTCATCGCTCCACGGCCGAATGTCGGGCCCAAACTGGACACCGTAGGGCCGTGTCAGACGCGTGCCTGGTTGTCGAATCCCACAATCCCCATGGACCGGACCGTCTTGTAGGTCAGCCATGCGGTTTCGTTGGTCGTGGCCGAAGCCGCCAGGAATCCCGTCGTCGTCCAACGGTTGACGGGGGTGCCGTCATCGTTGGTGGCGATGAAGTTCGCGTCCCGATCATCCTTGAGGGCGCGGGCGATCTTGTCCAGCGCCTCCTCCCAGGTGATCTCCTCGAAGCGGTCCGATCCCGGACGGCGCAGGCGGGGCTGCGTCAGGCGCGTGGGCGCATGGACGAAGTCCTTCAGCGCGGCGCCCTTGGGGCACAGCGTTCCGCGGTTCGTCGGGTGATCGGCATCGCCCTCGATATGCATCAGCTCGGCGGTTTCGCCGGCCTTCACGTCCCCGCGCGAATACATGATGATCCCGCAGGCGACCGAGCAATAGGGACAGGTGTTGCGTGTTTCCGTGGTCGTGGCCAGCTTGAACGCGCGCACATGCGCCGCCTCCGCTGCCTCGGCCCCGCCGAAGCCCATGGCTCCAAGCGACGTTGCCGCAACCCCCGCACCCGCTAGCCGTAAAAAGCCGCGACGCGAAAGGTCGATATTCATGGGACCCTCCCTCTGCCTGTCAAATTCGATAGGTACATCCCAATTCTCTGCCGCGGCCCCGGCCAAGTCAAGATACGAAGCCTTGCGCGCGACCGAACGGACGGTCTAGAACAGGGCATCAAGCCGATGCGCCGGGGGCGTTCGGGCCGCGTGGCTCCGCCGGAAACGGGGGCTTGGCACATCGGCGCGAGACCCCGCGTTCAGCGGGGTCCGCCGATCCCAGCCCTCACACCCTGACCGGAGCCATCCCATGCCCCTGATGTCACGCCTGTTCGCCACCCTGCTGGCCACCGCCCTGCCGCTTTCCGCCGCGGCCCAGGAAACGCTGTATTTCTCGGCCATTCCCGACGAGGACGAAACCCGCCTGGTCGAACGCTTCACCGCCGTCGCCGACTATCTGTCGGAGGAGCTGGGCGTGCCGGTCGAGTTCGTTCCGGTGAAATCCTATCCCGCCGCGGTCACCGCCTTCCGCAACGACCAGGTCCAGCTAGCCTGGTTCGGGGGGCTGTCGGGCGTGCAGGCGCGGCTGCTGGTCGACGGGGCCCGCGCCATCGCGCAGGGCGACGAGGATACCAGTTTCGTCAGCTACTTCATCGCCCATACCGACACCGGCCTGACCGAGTCCGAGGATTTCCCCGAAGCCGCGCGGGGCATGTCCTTCACCTTCGGCGCCAAGACCTCGACCTCCGGGCGCTTGATGCCGGAATACGCGATCCGCGAGAATACCGGCGAGGCGCCGGAGGAGTTCTTTGACCGCGTGGGCTTCTCGGGCGATCACAGCCAGACCCTGCGGCTGGTCGCATCCGGCGCCTGGCAGGTCGGCGCGCTGAATTATGCCGTTTACGATCAGGCGGTTGCCGATAACGCGCCCGAGGTCGAGACGGCCAAGGTCATCTGGAAGACGCCGCCCTATCCCGACTACAACTGGACCATCCGCGGCGACGTGGACGCCCGGTGGGGCGAGGGCTTCGCCGACAAGGTCCAAGCCGCGCTGGTCGGCATGGACGACCCGGACCTGCTGGCGGCGTTCCCGCGCAACGCTTTCATCCCCGCCGCGAACGAGGACTATGCCCCCATCGAACAGGTCGCCCGCGATCTGGACCTGCTGGAGTAATCCTTGCAACTGCTGGACGGGGTCGATCTGGGCTATGGCGGCACGCCCGTCCTGGCCGGGGTGCGACTGCATGTCGCGCCGGGCGAACGGGTCGCCCTGTTGGGACGCAGCGGTTCGGGCAAGTCGACGCTCCTCTCCGCCCTGCACGGGGCGGCGGCGGGGCGGGGAATGCGAATCGCGCTGGTTCCGCAGGACGCGGCGCTGGTCCCCCAGCTGTCGGCGCTGCGCAACGTGCTGATGGGGCGGCTGGACGATCACGGCGCCTGGCGCAACCTGCGCACGCTGGTCCGTCCAGCCGCCCCCGACCGCGCCGCCGCCCTGGCCGATCTGGACCGCGTGGGCCTGACACCCCAGGCCGATGCCCGCGTGGAATCCCTGTCCGGCGGGCAGAAGCAGCGCGTGGCCCTGGCCCGTGCCCTGCATCGCGGCGGCGACCTGATCCTGGGGGACGAGCCGCTGTCGGCCGTCGATCCGCGCCACGCGCAAGAGTTGGCCGCGCTGCTGCGCGCGGCCTTCCCGACGGCGATCCTGGCACTGCATGACGTGGCCGTCGCGCGGGCCTTTGCCACGCGGGTCATCGGGCTGAAGCAGGGCGTCTTTCTGTTCGACCTGCCGGTGGACCAACTGGATGCCTCGCGGATCGAGGCCCTTTATGGCTAGCCTGTCGCGCCTTGGCGTGGTGGCGGGGTTCCTGGCCGTGGCCGCCCTGTGCCTGCCGCTGGCCGACCTGACGGTGGCGGGCCACGACCCCTGGACCGCGCTGGCCCGGATGGGCCGCGGCTTTCTGGCGCCCGATTTCGGCGCCATCGAACAGATCGCCCGCGCCGTCGCGCTGACCGTGGCCTTTGCGGTCGCGGGCGTGACCCTGGGGGGCGTGGCGGGGCTGATCCTGGCGCCCTTCTATCGGCTGCGCGCGGTGCGGGGCCTGGCCATCGCCCTGCGCTCGGTCCACGAGCTGTTCTGGGCGCTGCTGCTGCTGCAGGTCTTCGGGATCAGCGTCTGGTCGGGGGTTCTGGCCATCGCGCTGCCCTATGCCGGGATCTTCGCCAAGGTCCTGTCCGAGATCCTGGACGAATCCGACCGCCGCCCCGACCGCTGGCTGGGTCCGTCGGTCGATCCGCTGACGCGGTTCCTCTGGGCGCGCGCGCCACTGGCCTGGCCGCAGATGGCGACCTATGCGCTCTACCGGCTGGAATGCGGGCTGCGGTCCTCGGCGGTGCTGGGCTTCATCGGGCTGCCGACGCTCGGCTTCCAGCTGGACACGTTCTTTCGACAGGGGGAATACGGCGCAGCGGGAGCGGTCATGGTGATCTACATCACGCTGATCGCGACGGTCCGGCTGTGGATGCGGCCCCGGCTGCTGCTGGGCTGGCTGATCTTCGCCGCGGTGATGCTCTGCACCGTGCGCACGCCGCCGATGGGGCAGGGCGCGCTGTGGCGGTTCCTCGGCCAGGACATCATCCCCGCCCCCCTGCGCCAAGGCGACCCCGCCGCCCTGCTGCCCTGGCTGTGGGAGCTGACGAGCACCGCGATCCTGCCCGGCCTGGCCGCGACGCTGATCGTCGCGCAGCTGGCGCTGGTGCTGGCGGGGGCGGTGGCCTTCGTCGCGCAGGCCGCCATCGTGCCGCGCGTGACGGGGCGCATCGGCGCCGGCGTGGGGCATCTGGTGCTGGTGATCCTGCGGTCCTTTCCCGAATACATGCTGGCCTATCTGTTCCTGCAGGTCTGGGGGCCGTCCATGCTGCCCGCGATCCTGGCGCTTGGGCTGCATAACGGGGCGATCATCGGGCATCTTCTGGGCCGTCAGGCGAGCGGGCTGACCCTGCGCGCGGACGCGCCCCGCGGCCTGACGCTGTGGGGTTGGGAGATCGTGCCACGCCTGTTCGGACCCTTCGTGGCGCTGTGCCTCTACCGGTGGGAGATCATCATCCGGGAATCGGCGATCATGGGCATCCTGGGCATCGCGACCCTGGGGTTCTACCTGGACGACGCCATCGGGGAACTGCGCATCGACCGCGCAGTCGTCATTCTGGCCGCGACCGGGCTGGTCACGGTCGGCATCGACGCGCTGTCGCGCGCCATTCGCGCCCGCCTTGGCGCGGGCGATCTGCATGTCGGGGACGCGCGGCCGGGGGCGGTGCCCGGCCAGGCGACCAACTGCTAGGCGGCCATCTGCGGCTGGCGCACCGCGCAGGCAAAGGCCAGGAACTTGCCGTCGTCGTTGGACACCAGATCGCCCATCGGACGGGGCGTCCAGCCAAGCCGCGACGCCATGCGCAGGAACGCGGGCGGCCCCAGGAACAGGCAGTCGGTGGCACCGACGTCGTGCAGGTATTCGTTCGACGCCTCCAGGATCGCCTCGGCCAGGCCCGGTACGGGCAGGGCGGCGAAGCGCGTCAGTTCCCACGCCTGCGGGTCGACGGGGGGTTCGTCATGGCACAGGTTGGTGGGCATGCCCGGCAGCAAGCCGCGATGCGCGTCGCGGATCATGTAGGAATAGACCACCTTGCCGCCGCCGAAGGAACAGTCGGTCCGTTTCAGCCGCGCCCCGCCGATCGCGCGCCCGTCGCGATGGGCGATCACGTAGACGGTATCGAAGGTGTCGTACTGCTCGAACTCGATACCCTCGGCGTGGTGCAGGGGCCATGCCATGCGATCCACGAAGATCTGCTTGCGCAGCTGGAAGAAGCTGGCCACCAGGTCGAACTGGGCCATGTCGCGCGGCAGGCGGATCGTGGCGATCTGCACGTTTGTCATCGTCTGTGTCATGTCACGCATCCCTATTGCCGATACCCGTCGGGCAGCTTGGCCAGTCCCAGGAACTGGCGACCGCCGGTCACCTTGTTGGGCAGCCACAGGCCCCAGCTGGTGACCTCGACCGCCAGCACGCCTTCATCGGCATAGGCATCGAAATAGGTCAGCATCGTCTCGACCATGTCGCGGCTGAATTCCGCGGTTGCCAATCTCGGCTCTCTGATTCCCTTAACCACCTTTGTCCTCCATAGCTGACAGGTGTTAACGGCTTGCTACCCATGGCCGGGCTTGTCGCGCGAAAAGCGGACAAGCTGCCTTTTCAGTATGTCCGAAAAGGCATATCCTGCAGGTCGTGAAGCAGGAGAGGCGTGATGCTGAACGATCTGATCCCCAATTTCGACGACGAGATCGCCGAAATGCACGCTCTTGCGCCCTCGGGTTGGATCATGGGGTTCAACCTGACCTACAAGGGCCCCGAACACCTGCACAACGCCTATCCGGATGCCTGGCGATCCATCTACGAGGACCGGAACTACTTCTTCGGCGATCCTATCGCGATGTGGACGATGACCCATGACGGCGCCGCCCGCTGGTCCGAGGTGCGCATTCCCGACCTGCGCGGGGTCATGCAGGCGGCACGGCGGTTCCGCCTGAACTATGGCGTGGCGATATCACGCAAGGTGGCAGGCAAGCGGTCATTCCTGACGCTGTCCCACCCCGACCGCGAATTTTCCGATGACGAGATCGCGCGCTGCCGCGCCAAGTTCAACCTGTGGACCGACCTGGTCCTGAACCGGGCCGCCCTGACGCCCGCCGAACTGGACGTGCTGCGCTGCTTCCGCGACGGTCTTGGCCAGATCGAGACCGCGACCCAGCTGTCCATCGCCGAATCCACCGTCAAGCAGCGGGCGATCAAGGCCTGCGGCAAGCTGGGTGCGAAAAGCCGTACCCAGGCCGTGGCCATCGCGGTCGCCCGCAACTATCTGTGACCGCTACTGGATCGCGCGGATCGCCGGATAGGCGGCGCGATAGGCCCGATGCGCCGCGGCGAATGCGTCGCGCAGACCGGCATCCGGCGCGATCTCGGCGGTGACGCGGGGCGCGGTCATCACCTGCTCGACCGTTCCGGCCCCGGCGGCCACCATGCCAAGCCGTGCGGCGCCCAGGGCCGCGCCAAAGTCGCCGTCCTCGGGCAGGGTCAGGGTCACGTCCAGCGCGGTCGCGATCACCTCCAGCCAATAGCGTGACCGCGCCCCGCCGCCGATGGCCATCAGCCGCGTCGGACGCGCGCCTGTCGATTGCAGCGCCACCAGGCTGTCGGCCAGCCCGAAGGCCACCCCCTCCAGCACGGCGCGGGTCAGGTCGTTGCGGTCGGTCGCCGCCGCCAGCCCGGTCAGGCTGCCGCGGATCGCGGGGTCGTTATGCGGCGTGCGTTCCCCGGACAGATAGGGCAGGAAGCGCACCGGCCCCGGCGCGCGCAGCGGTCCAAGGTCGGCGGTCAGCTGGGCGGGCGTGGCCCCCGTGACGCGGCCCAGCCAGTTCAGGCTGTCGGTCGCGGCCAGCATCACGCCCATCTGGTACCAGCGCCCCGGCACCGCGTGGCAGAAGCTGTGCAGCGCCGTGTCAGGCGCGGGGGCATAGCCGTCGCGCGCCGCCAGCAGCACCCCCGATGTGCCAAGCGACACGAAGCCCGCACCTTCGGCCATGGCGCCGATCCCGCAGGCGGCGGCGGCATTGTCCCCCGCACCCCCGGCGACCGTCACCGACCCGGACAGGCCCCATTCGGCGGCCAGATCGGCACGCAGCCGACCGGCGGGGGCCGACCCTTCGACCAGGCGGGGCATCTGCGCGCGGGTCATTCCGGTCAAGGCCAGCAGGTTGTCCGACCAGTCGCGCGCCCCGGTGTCCAGCCACGACGTCCCCGATGCGTCGGACAGATCGCCCACCGCCTCTCCGGTCAGCCACAGGTTCAGATAGGCGGCCGGCAGCAGCACCCGCGCGGCTTGGGCGAACAGGTCCGGCTCATGCGCGGCCATCCAGGCCAGCTTTGGCGCGGTGAAGCCGGGAAAGACGATGTTGCCGGTCAGCGTGCGAAACCGCGGATCGGCGTCCAGCGCGTCGGCCTCGACATGGCTGCGCGTATCGTTCCACAGGATCGCGGGGCGCAGCACGCGGTCCTGCGCATCCAGCACGCAGGCGCCGTGCATGTGCCCCGCGACGCCGATGCCGCGAAGGGACGCGAATTGGGGATGCGCCGCACGCAGATCGGCCACCGCCCCCTGCAGCGCCGTGATCCAGTCGGCAGGGTCCTGTTCGGACCAGCCGCGACGGGGATGGGCCACGTCGTAATGGCGCTCGGTCGAGCCGATCGGCTGTCCCGCATCATCCACCAGCAGCGCGCGCAGTCCCGACGTGCCCAGATCGATCCCCAGAAAGCTCATCCCGCATCCTCCGTGTTGTCCCGCCAGACCTTCAACACGAAAACCGAAATGTCCAGCCGCCGCCTTGCACCCGCGCCCGCTTCGGACAAGGGTCGGGGGGAAACGAACGGAGCGTGCCATGACCCCCCGCATCATCGACCGCGACAGCGCCCGCGGGCTGGACTGGCCCGGCGCCATCGACGCGCTGCGCCAAGGGCATCTGGCAGCCGCCGCCGAGGTCCGCGACCTGTTCCTGGGGCCCGGGTCGGGCAGCCTGCTGACGCGGGCGGCCTGGCTGCCCGGCCGGGGCTTCGGCGTCAAGGCGGTGACGGTGTTTGGCGACAACCCGGCCCGCGGCCTGCCGTCGGTGCAGGGGGCGATGCTGGTCTTTGACTCCGAAACCGGCGTGCTGACCGCCGTGATCGATGCGCCGCTGGTCACCCAATACAAGACCTGCGCCGATTCCGTGCTGGGCGCGCAGATCCTGGCCCGGCCGGACAGCCGCCGGTTGCTGGTCGTCGGGGCGGGGGTGCTGGCCGGGGGGCTGGTCGCGGCCTATCGCGCGGGCATGCCGCATCTGGATCAGGTGCAGGTCTGGGCGCGCCGTCCCGAACAGGCGCGGGCGCTGGCCGAACGCCTGGCGGCAGAGGGTCACGCGGTCACGCCGGTCACCGACCTGGCCGCGGCGGTGGCCCAGGCCGACATCGTGTCCACCGCGACCATGGCGCGCGAACCGGTCCTGCGCGGGGAATGGGTGCGCCCCGGCACCCATGTCGACCTGATCGGCGCCTTTCGAGCCGAGATGCGCGAGGCCGACGACGCGCTGATGACCCGCGCCCGTATCTTTGTCGACAGCCGTGCCACCACCATCGCCCATATCGGCGAGCTGGCGATCCCGATCGCCGCGGGCGTTCTGACGCCCGACGACGTCCTGGGCGATCTGTACGACCTGGTGCCCGGCCGGTGCGGACGCACGGGCGCGGACCAGGTCACGGTCTTCAAGAACGGCGGCGGCGCGCATCTTGACACGATGATCGCCGCCTGGATCGCCGCCGCGGCCTAGGGCAGGGCGGGCATCACGCGCCCGGTGCAGGGCCCGAACCCCACGCGATAGCCCGCCCCCTGCGCATGGGCGAACAGACCCACCTCGTCCCCGTCCTGCAGGAAGGTGCGGGGCTGGCCGTTCACGGTCACGGGCTGCTGCCCGTTCCGCGTCATCTCCAGCAGGGCGCCGGTCTGATCGGGGGTGGGACCAGAGATCGTGCCCGATCCCAGCAGGTCGCCCACGTTCATCGGGCAACCCGAACTGGCGTGATGGGCCAGCGCCTGCGCCTGCGACCAGTGCATCACGGCATAATTCACGCGTGCCATGACCTGCCCGTTCAGCGTCCAGCCCATCGCCAGGTCATGAAAGCCCGGGCGGCTGTCGCGCAGATGGGGCATGGGGTCCACCGTCCGGGCGGCACCGACGCGGCGGAACGGCTCCAACGCGGCGCGGGTCACGATCCACGGGCTGATCGTGGTGGCGAAGGCCTTGCCCTGGAACGGCCCGAGGGGCTGATATTCCCACGCCTGGATATCGCGCGCCGACCAGTCGTTCAGCAGGACATGGCCAAAGATCATGTCCTCGGCCTGATCGACGGTGATGCGGGTGCCAAGGGCGGTGGCCGCCCCCACGATGGCGCCCAGTTCCAATTCCAGGTCCAGTCGGCGGCTGGCGGTCCATTCCGGACCGGCAGGGCCGGCGACTTGGCCCATCGGGCGATGCACCGGTGTTCCCGACACCACAACCGACGAGGCCCGGCCGTTATAGCCGATGGGCATGTGGTCCCATTGCGGCGGCAGGGCGTTGTCCGGCCCCCGGAACAGGCATCCCACGTTGAACGCGTGATGGCGCGAGGCATAGAAATCGGTGAACCCCTCGACCCGGATCGGCAGGTGCAGCCGCGCGCCCGCCATCGCCACCAGCGGCAGGTCACGGGGTCCGTCGGGGGACAGCAGCGCCGTCAGCCGTGCCCGAGCCGCCGCCCACGCGTCCGGACCGCGGGCGATGAAGTCGTTCATCCGCGGCGCGGCAAAGGTGCCGCCCGCATCCAGCAGACCCTGCGCCTCGCACGCGGCCAGATCCAGGATGCGGTCGCCGATGGCCACCCCGCAGCGCGGGCCGCGGTCGTCCGAAAACACGCCATAGGGCAGGTTGTTCAGCGGGAAATCGCAATCAGGCCGGTTGGCGGACAACACCTGCGACGGCATCAGGCCGGGTTCGGCACCGGTCATTTCACCCCCGGCGTGCCGTCGAACTTCTTCTCCAGCCGGTTCCAGACATCGATGTATTCCGGCTGCATCGGCGCCTCGTGGGCGGCGTATTTGGTCAGATGCTGGGGAAAGCGCGTCTCGAACATGAAGGACATCGTCTCGGCCAGCTTGTGCGGCACCAGATCGCCGGTCGTCGCCTTGTCAAAGGCCTCGCGGTCGGGGCCGTGGGGCAGCATGCAGTTGTGCAGGCTGATCCCGCCGGGGGCGAACCCCTGAGGCTTGGCATCATAGATGCCGTGGATGTTGCCCATCAGTTCGGACATGATGTTCTTGTGGTACCAGGGCGGGCGGAACGAATGTTCGGCCACCATCCAGCGGTCGCGGAACAGCACGAAGTCAATGTTTGCCGTCCCCTCCTGTCCGGACGGTGCGGTCAGCACGGTGAAGATCGACGGGTCCGGATGATCGAACAGGATCGCGCCGACCGGCGAATAGGTCCGCAGATCATACTTGTAGGCGCAATAGTTGCCGTGCCACGCGACCACGTCCAGCGGGCTGTGGTCGATCCAGGTCTCATGAAACTGGCCGCACCACTTGATGACCACGCGGGACCGGGCGTCGCGATCCTCGAAGGCCGCGACGGGGGTCTTGAAGTCGCGCGGATTGGCCAGACAGTTCGCGCCGATGGGGCCGCGGTCGGGCAGGTCGAACTTCTGGCCGTAATTCTCGCAGACGAAGCCCCGGGCGGGGCCTTCCAGCACTTCGACCCGATAGACCAGGCCGCGGGGAAGGATCGCGATCTCCTGCGGCTGGACGTCGATGATGCCCAGTTCGGTACAGAACCGCAGCCGGCCCTGCTGCGGCACCACCAGCAGTTCGCTGTCGGCAGAGAAGAAGTATTCGTCCCGCATCGACGCGGTGACCAGATAGACATGGGTCGCCATGCCGACCTGGATGTTCACGTCGCCTGCGGTCGTCATGGTGCGCATGCCGGTCAGCCAGGTCAGGTCGCCCTGGGGGACCGGGATCGGATCCCACCGGTACTGGCCCAGGCTGGTCACCCCCGGCAGGACATGCGGCGCGGTCTTCCAATAGGGAAGATCGATCGCCGCGAACCGCCCCGTGTGATGCACGGACGGGCGGATGCGATAGCACCAGGTCCGCTCGTTCTGGCCGCGCGGCGCGGTGAAGGCGGTTCCCGACAGCTGTTCCGCATAAAGGCCATAATTGCAGCGCTGCGGACTGTTCTGGCCCTGGGGCAAGGCATCGGGCAGGGCCTCGGTCTCGAAGTCGTTGCCAAAGCCGGGCAGGTATCCCGGATGGGCACCCGGACCCGCAGGGGCACGGGTCATTCCCGAGGTCTGATCGCTGTCGGTCATCGCGGCACCCAATTTCATTGCATCTGCAACGAATATATCCGGCGGTGCCGCGATCCGTCAAGCGACGCGGCCTTGCACCCGCCGCGAGGTCCGTGAATGCTGATGCCTTGGGAACCGGAGGCCGACATGTCCGACATGCGCATCGCCAAGCTGGGTCCGGGCGACCTGTCCGCCTTCAAGGCGATCCGGCTGGAGTCGTTGCGCCTGGCGCCCACCGCCTTTGGCAATACCGAGGCCGACTGGTCAGGGCTGACCGATGACGAATGGATCAGCCGGATGACGCATCCCGTCTTTGCCGCCTTCCGGGGACAGGACCCGGTCGGGATCATGGGCCTGCTACCGCAGCGGGGCGAACGGCGATCGCATCGGGCGACGCTGATCATGGTCTATCTGCGCCAGGACCTGCGGGGAACGGGGGCAGCGGATGCGCTGCTGCGCGCCGTCATGGATTTCGCGACCGCCACCGGGCGGCGGCAGATCGAGCTGGCGGTGAACCACCACAACACGGCCGCCATCCGATTCTATCTGCGCCATGGCTTTGTCCAGACCGGCCGGATCCCTGCCGCGCTGATCGATGCGGGACAGGAGGTGGACGAACTGCTGATGGTCAAGCGTCTGTCCTGACCGGACGGGCCGCATCCAAGAAGGAAATAACCATGATTATGTAGCAAATAAACTGGTCATTGCTCATGGTTCGTTGAACATCCGAAAGTCTTCAGACCCATTCTACGGGCCGCGATTATCCTTATGCGTGGGTCCAAGCAGAATACGAGCAGCCTGTTCCACCTTCGCATCGATCATCCGCTCTATGTGCTCCTGTCGAGTTGCCTCCGAATGACGTCGCCACTCGCCGTGCATCGATAGTCCCCCTGCTCGATCCGTCGGTTGCCGTGCGGAAGTGGACTGGATGACATCTTTTCATTTATTGCTACGTAGGAAGATGTCCGTGCCACGCCAATTGAGGACATCACAAACCTCAAAGTCGTTTGCATTGACGCATGCCGTAGTGGCTTAAAGAACATAAATAGAACATTCTTGTCGTCGTCACTCAATGCGACGAAGCCTCCACCACCGATCATTGTCACGATGCAAAGCGAGCGCGAGGAGTACATCCGTCGATCTTTCGCACGGAAAAATAAGATAATTCTTTGACAGATAAGAATTAAAAGCCACCCAAACCATTTACGCGGTCTTCTCGCACGCCCTGCCAGAACAAGTGATTGTTTGGTGACCGCCCGTTTCTTTTACTTGCAGATGTCGCAGAACCGTCAGTTCAGGTTTAGGGAACCCGTTACGATTTAATGATGCTTTTGAAAGGAGACTGGCCATGTGTGCGACTGCCCAAGTCCCCATTCCATTCCCGCTCGACTTCGACATCGAAGATGACCCTTGTCTGGTCTGCCAAGGGACGCTGAGCGCAGACTGGATCTGCACGAGATGCCACGCCGACCATTTCGAGGGTGTAATGCCGCTGATCGGCTACGGATCGCCCCGGAAGGCCATGATCGGCTCGGCGAACCATGCAAATGCCGCTGGCATTTCCGCGGTGGGCTGAGCGAAGCGACGGACCGGAGTTCGCCGCCTCCTTCCATATCCATCCTGACCCACAGTGCTTTTGGTCCATCATCGAGATGCTGACCCAATTGCTTGGCAGGTGCCCTGCATGCGGGAAAAACACTGCACGCAAAATGCCGTCCAAGGACAGGAACGAAATTCTTACGGATGCCTTGATGTCGAGCATCACGAGGTCATTCAGAATGAACGATACTCCTCCCTATACCCTTGGTCGCTGACGACGATCCTCTAATCCGCATGGCCCCCTGCAACATTCTCTCGGATGCCGGCACCGATGCCATGAGGCAGCCACGGGCGGAATGACCCCCGGGCCCGGCGATCTGCCGCCCGGCGCAGAGTTCATCAGCAAGCGTTCAGCGCCGACGTCGTGCATGATTATCTCAGGAATATCCTGCCGAACGGCAAGCAGTCCGAGCAGCTTCCGACGGCTGTCCATTCCAGATAAGCCGTATTGAAATCTTTGCTCAGAACATCGTGTCTGAGAGCCATCAGGCGGGCAGCGGTGCATCCAGTGCGTATCTGACCCCGGTCGGCTTAAAGCTGAGGGTCGCCGTGCCGCCGAGATCGGCGGGTGTCAGGCTCTCGACGATCGAGCTGCCGAAGCCCCGCCGCTTGGGCTCGCTGACGGGCGGACCGCCCTGCTTGATCCATTCGAACAGGAACCGGTCGGCGTCGTCACTCGAGATCTGCCATCGGATCGTCACCGACCCGGCATCGGCACTGAGCGCCCCGATGCGGCCCATGGCCTTGTCGCGGGCATCATCCAGATCCGTCACGCCGCGCAGCGAGTGCTTGAAGACCGCCTGCGCCGTGGCGAGGGAGTTCTTCACGCGATGCGCCATCTCGCGCGACACCATCCGCCGATGCTCCTCGGCCTCCTTGCGTTCGGTGATGTTCTGCGAGATGCCGACCATGGTGATCTGCGGATCATCCGGCGCGGTGGTGATATGCCCCTTGATCTCAACCCACCGGATGCTTCCGTCCGGCGCCGTGACGCGATATTCTACCTAGAGTCCGGACCTGTCGCGGATTGCCGTCCCACTTTGGAAGGCCGTCAGGGACAATCACAGATCCAAGCTCATCCATCCCGAACTATTCCAGAGAATTGCGGCTGTAGTTTAGCAGACACTGCCGGGACAGGGTGGCCCGGTTGTTCGTCACGTCGAACGTCGCCATACCAGCCGCCCCGAGCACGAAACGCAGGCGCGCCTCGGTCATGACCATGTCCTGCATCCGCTTGACGATCTCTACCTCCAGTTCGCCATGCTCGAAAGCCAGTTCCGCCAAGCGGTTCGGCTCCGGCGAGATGTCGAACTGAGACGCGAAGAAGTGCGTCAGCTGTCCCGGCGCATCGAACACCGGGGAGACGAGCGACCGGTTCCAGAACGAGGTGCCGTCCTTGCAGTAGTTCAGCAGGTCGATCTCGATGCTCTGCCTGTCCTCGATCGCCTTTCGAACCTTCGCCACGTCGTCCAGATTGGTGCCGGGCCCTTGCAGGAACCGGCAGTTCGTCCCGAGGATCTCCTCGCGGGCATATCCGGTCAGCTGCGTGAACGCCTGATTGCCATAGATGATCGGATTGTCCGCCCGTCCGGGGTCCGTCACCAGCATCGGCATGCGGGTCGCGGCAAAGGCCGCGGCGAACGGATTGTCCGTCGGGGGCAGTGGGAACCGCGAAGACCCGTCGCGGCGGAGTGCATCAGTCAAGTCAATCAGCTTCAAAGAAAATGTCTTCTGCCTCTTTAGCGATCATGTGGAGAAGTTTGCACCTGTCCTTGCGTTTGTTAAGCTATATTAGCAGCATAAAGAGTCACACGGGCCTGCCCTGCTCAGCAAGCGTCCTGACCCGGCGGCGACAGGCCGCGTGATATTGATCAAAACCTTCCAAAGCCGGAAACATCCTCCCCAATGCGGGTTGGGCGATGGAGGAGTGGCAAGGACGGTGACTATGGGATCCAAGAAACCACGCGCCCTTGCGCATGTCCTACCATTCACGGAAGCCTATCATGCGCCGCTGGAGACAGAGCCCCTGCGGAAGGACCAGGAGGATGCCCTCCATCAGGAACTCGTGGCCGCGGTGCGACGCGCGCTGGACGAAGGGTGGTGTCCCTGCCCATCGGACCCTCCCCAGTCCAAGCCCGGTGAAGCCGACGCACCGCAGTCCGTTGATCATGTCGGGGACCACGCTGCCCTGACCGAGATCCCTCCGCACTTGATCGTTTTGGCTCTTCGTGTGGACAGGGCGCTCAAGGCTGCCGCAGAAAGACGAACCTCTGCAGGATCGAGATAATCACTGCCCTCAATAGCTCCATCTGTCCTGATTGCACCAGGAGGCACCTTGCTTGTGCGAGATCACAGAGGTGCCTTTGGGACCGTATGCTTGCCGTCCCACTCCGCCAGGCGCGTACCAAGGTGGATGACGTATCTGGCGACAGCACTGTGGACATCATCAGAGGAAAGGTGAGCGTCAGATGCTGCATAGATGGCCATGCCGTTCCGGTACTCGGCCGCTGACGTAATCTCGGCGGCTCCACCATATAGGTCGAAATATCCCAGTATCGCATCGAGCTGCGTCTCGGGCACCTCGCTGCCAGGAACTGGTCGCGCAGTTCGCGATCGATTATTGCCGGTACGGGAGGGAGCGCGCTGCACCTCCCTGCTCCAAAACATGTTGCTTTCTCATCTGCGGTATCCCCTGTGACTGCGATGGCAGATAGTCATGCGCGCCGCCGTAGGACCAATATATCTACGGCTATGTGATCGGGCTTGATGCCTGGTAGCAGCGGACGTGGTCCCGGCCAAGTCAGACCCGTCGCACGCTTTGTCAGAAGAAAAATTCATGTCAGCAGAAAAACGGGCGCCGGTGAGGCGCCCGCTGACTGTTCATATTGGCTCGTGATGCCGCAGTATGGGTCTGCGATATGCCGAGACCTTACAGAATGCCTCGGTCTCGCGTCGGATCGGCGATCAGGGACGACGCTGCTGCCGCTCCGGTCTGCCCGGACGACGCGACGCGCAGGTTGTTCTGCACGTGCTTCACCCCTGAGGCACGCTCCGCGACATCCTCGGCATGACGCTTGGCGAGCCGCTCCGGAACGGTACCGGTCAGCGTGACCTCGCCGTCCTGAACCATCACCTCGATGTCCGAGGCGTCCAGTTGGCCGTCATCCATCAGACGCTCGCTGACGTCCTCCTTGATGCGCTCGTCCGACCGGATGTAACCCTTCGGGCCGGTGCCGCGATGCTTGTCCATATCGCGACGGCGGCTGGCCTCCTGGCCGCCAAACCACGAGGCCACCTCGTCGCCTGCGCGATCCAGGAACCCGCGTTCGTCGTTGCGGTCGGCATAGCCGCGCCCGTAGGAGCGGTTGTCACGCCCGTAGCCGCTGTTCGAGCCGTAGGGATCAAAGGCACGATCGGCACGAAGATCGGGGCCCATGCTGCCGCGACGACCCGGCCATCATTCGAGCGGCCATAGCCGCCGCCCTGGCCATAGCCACGGTCGTAGGATGCGGAGCGATCATAGACATCGTAGCGATCACGGTATTGGTCGCGATTGTCGCGCATCTCATCCATGTCGCGGCGACGTTCGGCCTGATCATCGCCGACCCAGGACTTGACCTCGTCCGCGGCCTTGTCGGTCCAGTCGCGATCGTTCCTGTTCATGTCGCGGTTGCCGTAGCCCTGGCCGGCACGTCCCATGCGATCACGGTCGTTATATTCGTTTGCCATAGCGTGTTCCTCCTCAAAACACGGGTGCCACGCGGCATCTCAAATGCGGGAGAAACGGCCGCTTCCGAAGGGGCGTTCCGGCAAATAAATGTTATCGGCAAGGCTTGGATCACCCGCTGTCTGTGACACCTCCTTCCTGAGACTTCGCCTTAGTTGACCGCCGTAGAAATCATGGATTAACGTTTACACGTCTAAAACAGGTTAGGCTCGGGACGGTTGGCCCGACCCCCGCCCTGCGGGCCCTTCCGTTGCATGCAACGGCCCATGACTGTGAAGGCGTCTGCAGGGTGCAGAAGCCAATGCAAGGGGCATGACATGGAACCGCGAATTTCCGTCATCACACTGGGCGTGAGCAATCTTGAACATTCACTATCGTTTTATCGCGATGGGCTTGGGCTGCCGACCAAAGGCATCATCGGCCAGGCCGCATCCTCGCTTGTCGTCCGGCCCTCATATGAGATTGCAGAAGTAGAGCAGCGCTACCCGGGGGTCACACCATCAGAGCCTCCAGCGCATCCGGCCTTCCCAGTGCCATCGGCGCGCGCCATCGGGCAAGGTCACCATCCGGTCCCTCGAATCTGGTGAACGGAACCCATCCCTCCGCCGTATGAATGCGGACGTCGCCTCCGGCTGCCAGTACGAGGGCAGCACCTCCAGCCACATCCCAGAGGTTTTGAGCGCCAAGCTGCGTGCCGGCGAGGAGGCCAGCGGCGACAAACGCGCATTCGATCGCAGCCGACCCTGTCAGCCGTGTATCGAAGGGTTCCGCCGTCCCGCCTTGCGGCGTGCCAACAAGGCTTCGACGGACCTGCGCTTGATCTGGCCGCACGAATTCAGCACCATCGAAATTTAGGGAGCCGCCGACATGAGCGGAGTAGACACCGGGGCGCAGCACATGGGTGGCTGAACACCACAGCGCGCCGGCAACCGGACGGCTACGGTAGAGCACGCCAATGGAGGCTGCGAACATCGGCAGTCCGGATCGCGCATCCACCCGGGCTCCCCCTTGTAGCTGACCTGCATCGCCTTCCCCAAGGCGAACTGGATATCGGCCCCGGCGAGGGCGGCCAATTTCGCAGCAAGGCTTTCGATGCGTTGCAGTTCGTCGATCGGTGGGTTCTCCATGGTCATTGTTGAGCGCTCCGTTTGGCTTCAAGATCAAGATCTGCGGGATCCACCTTACGGACCTCTACATGGTCCCGAAACACGTCGACATCCATGGCAGCACCGGTGCCGCGCCCGCGACGGGTCACGTTGAGGGCACCTGCTGCGGTGGCCAGCCGCAGCGCGTCGCTGACGCTGAGACCCTGCGTGCGTGCGACGGCCAGTCCACCCGTCATGGAATCCCCGGCGCCTGTGTGATCCCGTGGCGTCACGTTCGGTAGGGTCGCCAGCTAGAACTTTCCATCAAATCTGGCGAGAGTTCCGCAAGCGGCACAGGAGACGACGATATCGCGCGCCCGATCGACAAGCCGGTCCATCCCGGCTGCGATGGCCGACCAAGAACCATCGGTCGCATATCCGTCCGCCACCATCTCCTCATGACTGATCTTCAGGACCCTATTCCCTGGTCGATCGCCTTGAGAGGCGCACCTGCCACATCAGCGATGATCTCCACACCGTTCGCTGCGCGATCGCGCACTACAGTTCCATAGAGTGCAGGGTCAAAGACTTCGCCGTCCGGCAGGCCGGTCAGGGCGACAGTGCCGCAGCGCATCCCCTCCGTCAGGAGCGCGTCCAGAAGATTATCCACCTCATGCCTGTCTAGCCTTGCCAGCTGCATCTCAGCGATTTGCGCCCGTTCGCCGCCACGTCGATCATGGATGTAGGCACCGTTCGACCCGGCAACGTCCACCGATCGCGCGGCGATACCATCGTCATGCAACATGACCGCAGCTGCTCGCCCGATCTTTCCGCCGAATGGTCCGACGAGGGTGACGCGGGCACCAAAAGACGCCGCCATTCGCGCGACCCAAACGCCCTGTCCTCCTGCCCGGACAACGATATCGTCGGAGCCGTCTTCCGGGGAGGCCTCGATCGCAACCGCGATCAACGGCCACGGCGCAAACACGCACAGATTGCTGCTCGAAGCGTGTTCCAATGTCCTATCATCATCTGACAATCTCGTGTTTTTCATTAGCCTGCCCAATAGTTGACTTTATCGCTTCCGAGAAACGAAAGGACAGCCCGTTAGGATCCTCATGTTAGTTATTTTCAAAAATTGTTACATGAAAGATTAACTTTTTTCGAGGGAAACGGTGATTGTAGATGAAGTTCGTTAACGTGCATCCTCATAGGCGACAATACTTTCCGGCAATACCTATTCAGAATTTCATCAGTTTATAGATTGGCTTTTAGTCGCACGGGACTAATATGCCTCCACCCGAACTGAGTAAGGCTTTCCCATTCGGTCAGGCGGTCCCAGTCTTGCCCGAGATGGGACCGCTGTCAGGAAACCTCATCTTGTTAACGGTACAAATGCAAGTGCGAGCATTATCCGAAGGATAATCGCTTGTCGGCCAAGTTCGCCGCGAACGATCAGCAACCAAAATTTCTGAAGAAGTGTATGCCATATATAATCTGCCATACGAACCAGTACGTGTCTGGTACATGCGCATACAGACTGTGCGTTCGTTGATGACATAACCGCACCAGCCCAGCACACCCACTCGTCTTCGGCGGCATCCAAAAGTCGGAGCGCCTCCTTTTCAAGCTCGCACAAATGCGAGGATCCGCGCAGTCTTAACGGCCCAACGCAAAAATTTGCCAGTGGGTCAAGCTTGGTGAAATTTCTGGTAATAAATCGTTAACCAACACCACATAACGTTCCCGAACAAAGAGCAACGGTAATGGGACGGGATCTGGAATGGCGACAATCAGAGGGTCGAGTGCTGACGATACGATGCGGGGCACGACACAATCAGACATAGTCTGGGGTCTTGAAGGGTTGGACACCTTCCACTGGCAGGCCGGAATGGGCAACGACACGTATCACGGCGGTACCGGAGTGGAGCGGTACGATGCCAATCCCTATACGCCAGGCAACCCCGGTGGTGACAAGCTGATCCTGGAGGGCTCAGTCGGAGCACGCATCGATATGCGTTCGACAGATAGTGGCAGCGTTCAGATCGGCAGCGAGCGTCTGGACTTCACTGGCATCGAGCGCATCTACGGCACCTCGGGTAACGATGTTGTCTATGCAACAAACGCCACGGTGAACACCTCCGGTAGCGGAATATCCGCCCACGGTCTGTCGATCTTCACCGGTGCTGGAAATGACCGTATCTCAGGATCGCAGTTTGACGACGTTATTGATGGGGGTTCAGGCAATGATACCATCAGCGGCGATGGCGGAAACGATTTTATCCACTCTAATACCGGCAATGATCTGATTTATGGCGGCGCCGG